>JBIOXP010000540.1:0-3275 GCA_044869705.1 Binatia bacterium
GCAGGTCGGACTCATTGAGCCGCTGCCAAAGCTCTTCCTTGCTAATGCCGTTCTGACAATAAAGTGCGATCAGTTTTTCCCCTCGCTGGACGTCTGGAACTGCCGTAACGACGGACGTCGCGCTGCCTAAAATGCGATTGATCACTTCCTCGACGCGCACGTGCGGCACCATCTCGCCGCCGATCTTGCTGAAGCGGGAAAGCCGATCGGTGATTCGAATGAATCCGTCTTCGTCCACCGCGGCGATGTCGCCGGTGATATACCAGCCGTCGCGGATGACTTCTTTCGTCAGAGTGGGCTGATTGAGATAGCCGAGCATCACGTTTGGGCCCTTGACCAGCAATAAACCTTCCTGACCGCAAGGCAGAGGTTCGAACGTTTCCGGATTTACGACTTTGACTACGACGCCAGGGATTGGGTGACCGACGGTGCCCGGCTTGTTACCGATTTGAGTTTGATTATCGAAGACGACATTCGGCAGATTAACAGAGACCACCGGCGCCACTTCCGTGCAGCCGTAGCCTTCGAGAATCGGCACGCCGAATTTTTCCTGAAAGCCGGTCGTGATTTGTTCGCGCAGCTTTTCAGCACCGGCGATGACATAGCGCAACGTGGCGAATTGCTCTCGAGTACAGCGCCGGATATAGCCGCTGTAGAACGTCGGCGTGCTGATGAGCAGTGTGGCACGGTATTTCTGAACCGTTTCACCGATGGTCTTCGCGTCGGTGGGATTCGGGTGGTAGACGACGCCGAAGCCGGCGAGCAGGGGCAGCCAGAGTGTGCCGGTAAATCCGAAAGAGTGAAAGAACGGCAAAATCCCCATCATGCAGTCGTTTGGTGCGAACTGAATCACCTGACCGATGCCTTCGACATTGGCCAGAATGTTGTGATGCGAGAGCATGACGCCTTTCGGAGCGCCGGTGCTGCCGCTGGAGAAAATGACCGTCGCGAGATCACCGGCTTTTTGGCTTCGATAACGATGGGTCAAGCAAGCCGAGGGCAGAAGAAATGCCCGGAGAAGACTCGAAAGTTTATCGAAGCGACCAATCTCCTTCCTGAGATCTTCGACAAACACCATTCCTTCGCGTTTCTCCAAATTTGCTCTTGATAAAAAAAGCCGAGACGTGATGATTGTTTTGATGCCGCACTCGGCGAGCGCTGACTCCATCGCCTCTCGGCCGGCAGTAAAATTCAAGTTGACGGGAACTTTGCCAGCGAGAAGAACCGCGATATTCGCCAGCGCTCCAGCGACCGAAGCAGGGAGCAACAGCCCGACCATCGCTTCGCGGGAACACCGGTGTTCGATGCGCCGCGATAGAAGCATGCCGCCGACCAGTGTCCTACCGTAGCTCAGGATGGTTCCCGTCGTGTCGGCCATACAGAAGGAAAACCAGCGGCGCTTGGTTATTCTGATGAAACTCGTATGCAGCAGGCCCAGTGATCCTTCGCGCACTGAAAGCGCTCGGCTTTCGAGCTCGAGGATGGCATTTCGAACCTCTTGGGTGCTCGAAGTACGCGGCAACGGCGCGCCGAACGAGACCGTCACGGGATAGGAAATTTGCCGTGGCCACTTCCAGAAAAATCGCCCTCCCTTGTAGCTGAAAATACTTCCCCACAATCGATCGAGATGTACAGGGATGATGGGCACGTTTGTGCCTTGGACGATTTTTTCAAAACCCCGCTTGATCGACAATAAATGGCCGTGGCGGGTAATCGCTCCTTCCGCGAAAATGCAAACGATGTGACCCTGTTCCAACTCGCTTCGCGCGTGTCGAATGGCTTGCACGATGTCGCGTCGATTGGTTTCGGAGATCGGAATCGCGTGCATCATACGGAAGAACCCGGAGAGTCCTTTGAGATCGTAATAGTCGCGATGCAACATGAACCGAACGAAACGCGGCAGCGAAGCTCCGATCATGAAGGCATCGACGAACGACACGTGATTGGAGATGAGCAGCGCCGGACCGTGAAGGGGTAAGTTCTCTTTACCCATGACCCGGATTCGATACAACGTGTGCGTCAGCAGCCAGAGAATCGAGCGCACGAAATAATCCGGGAGGAAATAAAGAATTGTCAAAGTGCCCGCCAGCGTCAGTCCGGCGCTCAGCAAAATGATCGTATTCGGAGGGAAACCGAGCGGATCCTTAAGAAGCCAGTGCACGCCTGCGGCGAGAAAGATGCCAATGGTATTAACGAAATTGTTGGTCGCGATCAGCTGCCCTTTCTCTTCTTTCCCGCTTCTTTGCTGCAGCGAAGCGTTCAAAGGAACCGCAAAAAGCCCGGCGGCAAATCCCAGCAATACCAGCGCGGTACAGGTGTAGATATGGGAATGCGAAGAAAAGCCGACCAACGCAAGGCAGATCGCCATGCCGATGGAACCCACCGGCACCAACCCCAATTCGATGTAATCGCCCGAGAGCCGGCCGGCGCTGAGGCTGCCTGCGCCGATTCCGAGCGCCAGGAACGTGCCGAGCAGTCCAATCTGGAACTCGTCCAGATGCAGCAGCTCTTTACCAAAGAAGAGTATGTCGATCTGAACGAGCGCGCCAAGAAACCAAAAATAGGAGATTCCGACCACTGTAAGCCAAAGTGTTTGATCTTGCCGCAACCGGCGCAGCCCCTCGAAGACTTCGTGCATGGGATTGAATCGAAGAGGTTTGTTCGCCCCGGACGGCGGCACGCGCGTAATGCCGAGGCTCGCAAACGCGCCCAGCACAGCGATAACGGTCATCAGGAATCCGATGAAGGGCAGATTGTCTTTCCAAAGCGCGAAAACCGCGCCGCCCACCGAGGTCCCAAGGATGATCGCGATGAACGTGCTCATTTCCAGAAGGCCGTTGCCGCGCGAGAGCTCCGAGTCCGGGAGCATCTCGGGCAAGATGCCGTATTTGGCCGGACTGAAGAACGCGGAATGAACCCCCATGAGGAAAACGCCGGCGAGCATGAATTGAATCTGGCCGATGAAAAATGCCGCCACCGCTAAAAACATGATGACGATTTCAAAGATTTTTACCGCGACGAGAATCGTGCGCTTGCTATAGACGTCGGCCAGATGGCCCGCATACCCGGAAAACAGAGCTGAGGGCAACATAAAGAGAAACGCGATCAGCTCAACATAATTGCTCGAACCGCGGGTGGCCAACTCCAGAGCTACAAACGAAACCACGATTTTTAAGAAATTGTCATTGAACGCACCGAGGAATTGCGTGCAGAAAAAGGCGAAGAACCCGGTTTGCTTGAGGGTGTTGCCGTAGTTACCGTTGTCCATGGTCACA
>JBIOXP010000541.1:0-11689 GCA_044869705.1 Binatia bacterium
GGGACTTGCCGTCGACGAGCGGTTATGAGCTGGCGACCGCGCTGTTGCAAGAACATGCCGATGTCGACGGGGTGTACTTACCATGCAACAAATGGCGCACAATCTCGGTGATCGAACGCATCGAAAAAGACAAACAAAAGCCGGTTGTCACGAATACCCAGGCTTGGGTATGGGAGGCGCTACGACTGATGAATATGCGGACGCCAATCGCGGGCTACGGCCGGCTTTTGAGCGAGTTTATTTAGATGTGATGTGTCGCTCCGTGAAAGCACTAAATGGAGATTTGCCCACGATTTCCAAAATAGCGTGATGTTATCGACACAATCCTGCTGGCCGAAAAATCTGAAAAGAGTGGATCAGTCTCGTGTGTGTTTGTCACGGTGAAAACCGGCATCGAGGAGGCTTCAAAGAGGCTGGATTCCGGAATGACGATGCATTTTGTTGCGCTTAGATTCAGCGACTAGCGAACCGCCGGCAAAATTTCACTGGCAAAGAGCTGCAGCATTTCTGAATGGCGCGACAGGTTCGGATAGATAAATTTAATTTCAAAGTGTGATACGCCGGCGTCGCTGTAGGCCTGGACGCGCCTAAGAATCTCTTCCGGCGAGCCGATCAAGCTGACTTCGGCCAGTTGTTCCACGGTCATAAATCTTTCAAACGTGCTTTGCCCAATCGCCAAGGTGCCGAACCCTTCGCGACGGGCCTTTGCGGGATCGTGGTCGATGCAGCCGTAGACTTCGATCCCGAGGTGAATTTTTGCGGGATCGCGGCCCTGCCGCTCGGCCGATTCTCTGAGTTGGCGAAAACGCTTGCCAATGTCCTCCGGCAGCAGCCACGCGGGCAGCCAACCATCGCCGAGCGCAGCGGCTCGTTTCATTGCCGCTTCGGTCCAGCCGCCAACCCAGAGCGGAGGATGAGGTTTTTGCAGCGGCTTCGGACAAATCTCGGCGTCCTGAAACCTCACGAACTCTCCTTCGTAGCTCGACGGCTGCGTCGTCCAGATCGCCTTCATCGCGCGCAGGTGGTCGTCGGCGATTTTGCCGCGCTGTTTGCGATTGATGCGCAAGACCTCGTACTCGCGCGATTGGATCGTCGAGGGCGAGCCGATGCCGACACCGATGTCGAGCCTGCCCTTGCTTAACACGTCGAGGTTGGCGAGCTGTTTGGCGGCGAGCAGAGGGTTGCGGCATGGGACGACCACACAGGCGATGCCCAGGCGCACGGAATGAACCAAGCCTGCAAGATAAGCGAGAGAGGTCATGGCCTCGTAAAAGTCCGGAGTGTCGTTGCGATCGGTCGAATGATCCGCGCCCGAAGAAATGTGCGTGCGGTGGATTTCGTCGGTCCAAGTCAAATGATCGTGAACCCACACCGAGTCGTAACCGAGGGACTCAGCTTCGCGAGCGACAGTAACCATCGATTCCGGACTCGCGAGCGGGCCCGAGTTGGGAGCTCTAATACCAAAGGTAAGAGTGTGGTCCGAATTGGCTTTCGCGCTCATAGCTGCCATCCTTTATGTTTCTGAATGCGAAAATATGACGCTTCAGGTAAAACAGATTTTTTCCGACCAAGCAAAGCGGCGCGCCTTCGCGATTCGCATGCGCGTATTCGTGCATGAACAAGGAGTCCCGGCGGAGATTGAGCTCGACAACGATGATCAGCATGCGAGCCATTTTCTGGCGACGATCAGTGGTCGCGTGGTTGGAACCGCTCGACTGGTAATGCACGGCAACAACGCGAAGATCGGGCGCATGGCCGTGCTAAAAAAATATCGCGGTAAAGGTATTGGCGCTGCCTTGCTCAAGCGCTCCATCACCGCAGCCAAACGCCGAGGAGCTGAGAAGATATTATTACACGCGCAAGTGCCGGTGATCGAATTCTACGAAAAAATGGGTTTTCGCTGTGTCGGTCGGGTTTTTGACGAAGCGGGGATTGCACATCGCAAGATGATCTTGATCAATGACCCCCACCCCACACGTAAAGAGCACCTAGGCAAAGGGGCGAAACGCTCAACGCTTCGCCCCTTCTAAGAGAAAAGTTCTTCGGGGCCGGTGATCAAAACAAGCTTGCCGAGCATGACACTTAATAGCAGCCGTCGATCAGCGCAGTTCAACGTCGCGCGCGCTCGGCGAAGGACCAATCGTAGACGACCTGCGGTTTGACGGCGAGCTTTTCTTTGGCGCGAAAAGTTCCGACCGCTATCCATTCTTCGACCACTGCGTCGGGCGCGGTTAGGTCGGGATTATATTGGTCACGATAAATGCCGTAGAATCGCTCCGCGGCGGCGTGGTCGAGCTGCAAAAGTTTTTCCAGCAGCCCTACGCCAATCTCGCGTTGATTTTGCAGAAACAGGATGGCGCCGCGCTGCCCGCGAAGCACCCGAACAATTTCATCCGGCTCCTTCTCGATTTTTCGCTGCGTGGTACTCAGCCCGACGATCGGAATGCGGACAAACTCCGCCGTTTCCTTGACTGAGAGCAACGTCTTGAAACCTTTTTGCTCCGCCCGATACTCGAAGGGGCTATTCACTACCGTTGCGTCCACCGAGCCGCCAACCAGGGCCGCGAAACGCGCGTCGGGACTGCCGGCGACGGCTTGCAGGGTCACGTCTCTATTTGGATCGAGACCATTGCGGCTGAGCAGTTGATAAATGGCAAAGTCGGCGGAGCTGCCGAAGGTGTTGATCGCGATCCGTTTGCCTTTGAGCGCTTTGATGCTGTCGATCTCTGGCCGCGAAATAATCGCATAACCACTGGCTTTCGTCGTCGATCCGACAATCTTCACGGGCAAGCCTCGGGTCGCGGCGCCGGCAATAAATGGCAGAATGGTCACGTAGTCGAGCTCATTAGCCATGAGGGCGCTTAGCATCAGGTTGGTTCCTTGAAATTGAATGTAGCGAACCCGCAATCCTTCTTTTTCAAAAAAGCCGCGCTCACTCGCGATTCGGTCGGGGAGGGCCGTCCATGCGGAGCCGCCGGTCCAACCGATGTTGATGGCTTTGAGCTCAGCGCCGTTAGCGGATGCGAGCGCTGCCGCGAAATATAAAAATGCGGCGACACAACGGATGATGAATCGAGGATAGAGCTTCACCAGTGTATCTCGGGTCAACGCGCTGCGGCAATTCGCTCGGTCGCTGCGCTGCCGAGATGTGCAGCAAAAAATTCCAGGGTGCGTGACCACGAGGTCGAATCCGCCTCAGGTCTATAGCCGTTCCAGCCGCTCCGGTTAAAACCGTGCGGCGCGTTTTCATAGAAGAAAAACTGATGGGGTTTGCCGAGGCGCGTCAGCTCGGCGTCGAGCTTGCGCATCTCGTCAGGGGGCGGGTTTTTATCGAGCTCACCGAAATGGCCCTGGATCGGGCAACCGATATCGGCCGCAAATGTTGCCGGAGCGGGCCGCTCGCCCCATTGCTGATGGGTTCCGCCGCCGTAAAAATCAACGGCGGCTTTGAATGATTTTGTTGCTGCGGCAGCGAGAAACGCGATCCGTCCGCCCATGCAAAACCCGACAATGCCAAGCTTCGAGCAATCAACCGTCGCACAGCCTTTGAGGAAATTGCTCGTCGCCGTCAGATCGTTGAGGACATTGATGTCCCGGCGAGTATGCTTGAAGTTCGCCGTGTCTTCGGGTGTCTTGGGTTCGCCCTCACGATGGTAAAATTGCGGCGCGATTCCGAGATAACCGGCCGCAGCAATCCGGCGCGTCATTTCTTGAGTGAACGCGCCAACGCCATCCTGGTTCTGCCCGACAATGATCGCCGGAAACGGCCCGGGTCCGTCCGGTTGAGCGATATAGAGTCCCATCGAACTCTGCTCGACCTTGACCGTTTCCCACGAGGTTTTCATCGCCACCTCCATTCGCGCATGAGTTTGCCATTGGCATAGTATCTTGCAGTATTGCTGTCAATCGTCAAAATTCTGTTGGGAGGCCTATCGATCGTGTGATCATTTCCTTGAGAGTCCGAATAGTGTTAAATTTGCCAGAGCTGATTTCATTCTGAGTTCCCGTGTCATTTTTGAAAAAAGTCTCGCTGTTGGCGCGCGTCGTCGTCTTTGCGCTGTTCGCCGTTGGTATTTATTCAGGCGCGAGTAAGATCGCTGCCGCGCAATCGAAAACGCCGAGCAGTGACAAATCCGCGACCGGCTCCCGTCCGCAAACAAAGAATGCGGCCATTCAGGCAGCGAAGCAACTGAAGAAAGGCTACACGGTCGAGTTTAAAGAATTTCGCCTGCAAAACGGACTTCGTGTGCTGCTCGCCGAAGATCATAGCGCGCCTACCTATTCGATTTGCGTCACTTATAACGTCGGCTCGCGCGACGAGCGTCCGGGCCGCACCGGTTTCGCTCATCTGTTCGAGCATATGCTGTTTCAAGGCTCGGAAAATGTCGGCAAAGGCGAGCATTTCATTTTAATTCAAAACAATGGCGGGAGCGCCAACGGCACGACCAACATCGACCGTACCAACTATTTCGAAACACTGCCGGCGAATCAGCTCGAGCTGGGGATTTTTTTGGAAGCGGACCGCATGCGCGCACCGGCGATTACCCAGGCAAATTTCGATAACCAACGTTTAACGGTCCAGGAGGAGCGCAGGCAAAGCTATGATAATCGGCCCTATGGGAAAACTTACGAAGCCGTAATTGGCTTGGCCTACGATAACTTCGGTTATAAACACTCCACGATTGGTTCGATGGAAGATCTCAACGCGGCAACAAAAGACGATGCCGAAGCTTTTTTTAAGACCTACTATGCGCCGAATAATGCGGTACTCGCACTCGTCGGCGATTTCAAAACCGACGTGGCGCTCGGTCTGATCAGGAAATATTTCGAAACAATTCCAGCGCAAGCGCCCCCCAAAGCACCGGATATGAGCGAGCCGGAGCAAACGGCCGAACGGCGAAAAGTCATCGACGACAGTTTCGCCCAGACGGCCAAACTCGATATCGTTTACAAGATTCCGCCGGGGAACACGCCGGACTGGTACGCGCTCGATTTTTTGGGACATGTCCTATCGAACGGGGTGTCCTCGCGATTGTATCAAAAGCTCGTCAAGCAGAAGGAAATCGCTTTGAGCGTCTATGCCGATGCCAACGAGCACCGCGGTCCGTCGCTCTTCTGGTTCAGCGTCATGGCCCGGCCAAACACGGATTTGAGCGAGCTGGAAAAACTCATCTATGAGGAGATCGGGCGGTTGCAAAACGACCCTGTGAGCCATGAAGAGATCGAAAAAGTTCACATGCAACTGCGCCGTCAGCGCGCTACCCAACTCTACAGCACCCGCTCACGCGCCAATGCTCTGGGGCATTTCGCGGTTTACTATAACCAACCCGAGCTGATTAATACGGTTTGGGAGAAGTATGAACAGGTGAGTCAAGCCGACCTGCAGCGGGTCGCTCGTACATATTTTAAAGAGACGAGCCGAACGGTTGTGACCACTTTGCCGAGGCCTGCCGCGGCCGCCGAGAAGACGCGATGAAGCCGAGCGTTGCACGAACCCGCCTAGGCGCTTGCCTAGGAATTTTAATGTGTCTCTGCGTATCTTGGGTGGTCGTCGCCGGACGGCTTCATGCTCAAGAGGCCATCGCTACACCGGCAAGCAAGGTCGAGCGTAAAAACAGGGCTCCGGTCTCACGGGAGATCTTGCGCGTCAAACTGCCCAAGCCTATCGAGGCCAAGCTGAGCAACGGTTTGACCGTACTCATTCTGGAAGATCATCGGGCGCCATTTATCACCTTGCAGCTCCACATTGACGGCGCGGGCGCGCTTTTCGAATCGCGAAATATGGCCGGGCTGGCGAACACTACGGCACAAATGCTCCGTGAAGGAACTTCCTCGCGGAGCAGCATTCAAATTGCCGAGCAGATCGACAGTCTTGGGGCCGCGCTTGGCGCCCATGCGTCGTTCGGCTCCCCCGATACAGTGCTGAGCGCCTCGGGGTTGAGTCACAATTTCGATGAGTGGTTTGCGATAGCGGCAGACGTTCTGCTGCGGCCCAGTTTTCCTGCCGAGGAACTGGAAAAACTCAAACAGCGCCAGCGAGCGCAGTTACACGAGCAACGCTCAGCGTCGGGTTTTCTTCTGAACGAGCGATTCAATCGAGTCGTGTACGGAGAGCACCCTGCCGCAATTATTTCGCCAAGCAGCGAGTCCATTGATCACCTGAACCGAGACGCGCTCATCGAATGGCATCGGCGGCACTACGCTCCGCAGAACGCGATCCTGGGAGTAGCGGGTGATGTACGCGCAAAGGAATTGATCAGCAAACTGGAAAAACATCTGGAGAATTGGAGAAGGACCAAAGTCGAAGAGAGCTGGCCGGCTGATCCTGTGGCGGCCAAAGCGCGCAAAATCGTGCTGGTCAATCGGCCGAACTCTGTTCAGACCACGCTCGCCATCGGCAATATCGCCATCAACCGGCTGAGTCCGGATTATTTCTCGATGGTTGTGATGAACCATGTGATCGGCGGGGGCGCCTCTTCACGGCTGTTTCTCAATTTGCGCGAGGAGAAGGGCTATACGTACGGCGTCTACAGTGACTTTAGCGCGCTGCATTATCCCGGCGCATGGCGCGCCGGCGGTAATATGCGCACCGAAGTCACCGAAGGCGCACTGGAGGAATTTTTTAACGAATTTCGACGGATTAGAGCGGAACCGGTTTCAGCGGCCGAGTTGGAATCCAACAAGCGCTCCATTGTTGCGAGTTTTGCCCTGTCGCTAGAGCAACCCGCCCGGGCACTGGGATTCGCCATTACCTTGAAACGATATCACCTTCCGGCCGATTATTGGGATCGGTACCCGGCGAAGATTATGGCGGTAAGCGCCGCGGACGTGCAGCGGGTCGCGGGTAAATATTTAGATCCAGAAACTATGCAAGTGGTGGCCGTGGGTGACGCGGCGAAAATCGACCCGATATTAGCAAAGTACGGCAAAGTCGAAGTTTTCGACACCACGGGTGCCGGCCTCGGGGGGGCTCAACCTTAGCTCCTCGAAACGCGCGATCGTTCCATAAAGTTAAAACACGAATCGGTTGTTCGGTTCGTGCTCTCCTCATATACTGCGGCTCATTCTCTTCCGGAGTTAAAATATGGTGCCTGACCCTGACCGAACCGGAGCACTAGTCGGCTTACGAGTCCTTGATCTTACCGGACGAATGGGCGGTTATTGTGGATTGTTGCTCGCCAATTTAGGGGCGGAAGTCATTCTCATAGAAACTCCCGACGGCGACGCGATGCGGCGCGAGGGACCGTTCAAGGACGACGAGCCGGACCCGGAAAAAAGTCTGTCCTTCGCCGCATATCACACGAATAAAAACGGCATCGTGCTGGATCTGGAGGCTCGCGATGACCAAGAAACCTTGAAGAGGCTGGCGCAAGGTGCCGATGTGTTGCTCGAGGACAAACCGGTGGGATTTCTTGACCGGCAACATGTCGGTTTCTCAGCGCTTCGGGAGCGCAATCCAAAGTTGATCCTGACCTCCATCAGCGGTTTCGGACAATCCGGACCGTATCGGGATTTTAAAGCTCCAAGCATCGTCGCGTTCGCGATGGGCGGTTTAATGAACGTTTGCGGCCATCCCGGCCGGGCGCCGCTCATGGGCCCGTGCGATATCGCCTATCATTTGGCCTCGGTTCACGCCGCCTTCGGCACGCTGCTGGCGCTGTTCAACCGCGGCGTGTCGGGTCGCGGCGAGCACGTCGAAGTGTCGCTCCAGGAGGTGCTGGTTGCCGACCCGTTCTTGCGCCTCATCACACGCTATAGCGTGACCGGTGAAATCACCGCACGGACCGGGCATAGCCAGTCCACCACAGTGGCGGAAACCTACCAGTGCAAAGACGGCTATGCGCGGATTTTCGTCAATCAACCAGATCACTGGAGGCGTTTTCTCGAATGGCTTGGCCGGCCGCCCGAATTGCTCGATCCAAAATACGAAGCGGTGCAAAATCGGTTTCCGCTGCGCCAGACGATCGATCGTCTGATGGAAGCACGCACGCTCAATTACGAGACACAAAAGTTCTTCGAAGAGTTTCAAGGACTCCGTCTCGCCGCCGCGCCGATCAATCCGCCGAGCGCTTTTCTTGTCGACCGGCAGAGCCAAGAGCGAAAATATCTGACGAGCGTTGAGCATCCGCGGCTTGGTCAGCATCAGTTTCCCGGCGACCCGTATCGATTTTCCGAAAGCCCATGGCACATTCAACGCGGCGCGCCGCTTTTTCGTGAGCACCAGGACGGTATTCGCGGTGATTGGAGCCGTCCTTCGGCTTGGCTGGAAGCGGAAAACGGCCGCTCAGCCTCAAGCTCGAGCCACCGGCCGTTCGAACACGTGCGGGTGATTAGTTTTCCCACCGGCGTGGTCGGTCCAGCGCTCGCCGGTTTGCTTGCGGAACATGGCGCGGAAGTCATCGCAATCGAAGCTGGCCGAGCACCACGCAGTCCTCAACGCGGGCAAAAATTTCAGATCGCTTCGGATCTCGAAAGCAACCGCGATCGCAAGCGCATCGCCGTGGACATGAAGCATCCCGAAGGCGTGCAACTCGTAAAGAAGCTCATCGCCAAATCAGACGTCGTAGCGGAAAATTTCAGCGCCCGCGTGATGGCGAGTTGGGGCCTTGATTATCCCCGGATAAAAGAAATTCGCCCGGACATTATTATGGCGAGTCTTCAGGCTTTCGGACAAACAGGACCGCGCAGAGATTATGTGAGTTTCGGCCCGATCCTGATGTCTTTTTCCGGCATGGCTTATCTATGGCGGGACCCCGAGATCGACCGTCCGGGCGCGGCATGCCAGACGGCATTTCCGGATTATGTCGCGCCGTCCTATGGCGCCCTGGCGATCCTGGCTGCTCTGCACTATCGGACGCGAACCGGTAAAGGACAATATATCGATATTTCCCAAGCAGAAACGGCGGCGTCGATGCTCGGTCCCGCTTATCTGGAATATCTTGTGAATGGTCGTGAGCCCGAGCCTCAAGGCAATTTCAGCCCGACTGCGGCGCCGCACGGCTGTTATCGCTGCAAGGGCGACGATAGCTGGTGCGTTATCGCCGTGGAAACGCAAGAGCAGTGGAGAAGGTTCTGCGAGTTAGCGGAACATCGTGAGTGGCTGACGGATCATCGCTTCGCGGAACTCTCTGCTCGGATTGTCTATCGACAAGAGCTCGACTACTGGATCGAAAATTGGACTTCCAAGTACACCCCGCACCAGGTGATGATGATGTTGCAGCGCGAAGGAATTGCCGCGGCGGTGGTTCAGACGGCCGAGGACCTTTATCGCGATCCGCACCTGCGTGAGCGCGGCTTTGCGCGAGAGGTGTTTCATTCCCAGGTGGGGTGGTTGACTCGCGTTGGACCGTCGGTTCGGCTGACCGAGGCTGGATTTGTGCCCCGCGGCGAAGCTCATACTGCCGGTCGAGACAATGAAGCGGTCCTGGGAGAGATTCTCGGCATGTCCAGTGAAGAAATTCGCGATCTCACTGATCGCCAGGTGCTCAAGTAAGAAGTTATGAGTGGCGAACCTAACGTCGTGTCTTTACCCCCGCCGGATGATCACCCATAAGCGCCCTACTTCCGATTTTCTGGCTTGACGTACTTCACCGTCCCGCCGCCCTTTTGCGAGTGAAGATAGCCTTCGACGTCGCTGAGCGGGTTGGTGTAGTAGCGCAAGCGGTGTTGTACGAGGTCATCGGCGCGCAGCGCCATATCGAACGGCAAGTCTTTCTGCATGTACGCCGCGATCTTCGCATTCTCCAGAGTCGCACCGTTGCGGCTGGCGAGTTCTCTGGCGAGTGTCTCGACGTAGCTGTCGAGCTCTTTATCGGAAACGACCTGGGAAACCAAGCCGATGCGCTCCGCTTCGATACCGGTCAAATTTCTGCCGGTGAGTGAAATGTAGAAAGCCTTCTTGAACGGAATGCCGGCATGAAACAGCGACGGCGTAGCCGTGGCGCCATAGCTGCCGCGAATGACCTCGGGCATACCGAAATTGGCGGTGTCCGCCGAAACGACCAAATCGTGGCCGTTAATCAGGGCCAGACCGCCGCCGAGACACCAGCCTCGCACTTTGGCGACAGTAATTTGCGGCAGCTTACGCATAATATCCACGATCTCGGCGACACCACCGAAGCCGCGGGTCCGACGACGATTGTCCTGGCCGCGCATATCGTAAAGGTCGCGGCCGGAGGAATACGAATCGCCGGCACCGGTCGTGACAATACAGCGAATGTTTTCGTTTTCAGCCAGAGAGCGAAGAATTGAGGCAATCTCGCCGAGAAGCGCGATGCTCAGGGCGTTTTTCTTTTCCGGCCGATTGAGCGTCAGCCAGGCAATGCCGATCGTTTCGTCGATGTTGGTATGGATAAATTTAGCTTCGGTCATGATCACTCCGGGGCTAGGGGTTCAAGTCGTTCAAACCGTTCAAACAGTCACTACCTGTTGCTTCGTATCCTGAACTCAGAGACATCTTGGGAAGGATCTCTCACTCCCTTCGACATGACGAAAGAACCGGCAACGCGGTAATTGTTGATCAAGAGAGCCGATAGAATCTCTTGGCGTTGTCTCCGAGAATTTTCCGTTTGGTGAGGTCGGAAATATTTTTGCGGCGCATGACCTGGCTGACACTGTGCGGCCACTCCATGTCCCAGTGCGGGTAATCGGAAGCGTACATCATACATTCATCGCCGAACTGCTCGATCACCAGAGGTAGAGCGGATTCCTCGCCTTCGCAGGTGAAGTAACAGCGATGATCTTTGATGTATTCGCTCGGGAGTAGCTTGAGCGGCTCCATCTCCGATCGACGCAGCAAATATTTTTCGTCGAAGCGCTCCATCCAGTACGGCAGGAAGCCCACCCCGGCTTCGAGAAAGCCGACTCTGAGTTTCGGGAATCGATCGAGCACGCCATTGGAAATGACCGAGACCATCGACAACATCTGCTCGAACGGGTGCGACGTCATGTGCACACCGAGATACTTGTGAAAGCGCGTATTCCCGACGGCGACCTGAGCGGTGGCATGAAAACCGACCGGTACGTCGAGCTCCTGCGCCGCGGCGTAGACTGGGTCGAACTCGGGCTGGCCTAAATCCAATCCCGACTGCACGTAGGTCGGCATCATCACCGCGACAGCGCCTTTCTCATTGACAGCGCGGCGCAATTCCTTCACCGCTTCGTTGATCACTTGCGGCGCAATCACCGCGGCGTACTTGACCCGATTGCCGCTCTCGTAACAAAAATCCCGAGCCCAATTGTTGTAAGCCTTAGCCAATTCTGTGGCGAGATCGAGCTCGCGGACCAGACCGATGGCGAGGGCGTTACTCGGATACGCAACGGCATCACCGATCTTCTCCACGTCAAGATCCTTACAGTACTCTTGCGGATTAGTTGGCTTTCGTCCGGTGGTGCCGTTGAGAAAAATGTCCCAGCCGAAGGCGGGAAAATACGGCCCGCTGCGCGCCCGATACCGTTCAGGTAAATAATTCTTGTAGGCCGGGCCATCGAGGTGATGGGCGTCGGCATCGATGATGGTAAAATGCGGATCCACTACTTCGAGCCTCCCGAGGACTCTGAAACAGTTTGAACGGATGGAACAGCTCGAACGTCTTGAACCAAAGAAAGCTTCAGCGGTTCAAACAGTTCAAACGTTCAAGCCGTCAGTTTCACTCAGATGATCAATCCTGTAACCCGTAGCGCTGCGCCA
>JBIOXP010000542.1:0-2576 GCA_044869705.1 Binatia bacterium
GCCTCCACCTCTTTCCGCCGCGGCTTTGCGGGAGAAAATGAACGATGGAGATTGGAACGGGCACACCTATCGAGCAATTCTTCGGGCCATCTGCTCCCGCCGCGTAATCATCGGTGATGAACTCCAGCGGCTTCAGTCCCTGCTTCGTGAAACGCTCCAAGTTCGTGACGTACTCCTTTGCGGCTCCGGGAGCTTTGCACTGGAACTCGCGCTCAGCGCCTGCGGTGTGCAACGCGGCGATGAGATCGTGGTGCCGAGTTTTTGTTGCAGCGCGATCGTGCCGCCGATTCTAGCGCTGGGCGCGACGCCGGTGCTGGCCGATGTCGGCAATGAGCTGAATGTCACCGCCGAAACCGTGGCCGCGGTGCTAACCAAAAAGACCCGTGTCGTGATCGTGCCGCATCTATTCGGCAATCCGGCAGAGATCGAGTCAATCGCTAAGCTGGCACAGAGCCGAAACCTTTACGTGATCGATGATGCGGCGCAGGCGTTCGGTGCCACGATACGCAATCAACCGGTGGGAAGCTTTGGGAATTTTGGTATCTTAAGCTTCGGCAACGAGAAAATCTGTGCCAGCATCGGCGGTGGGGCGCTGGTGTCGAACGGGCATGAGAGGTTTATCGTGAAATCCGTAGGGTCATTACGCCCGCCTTCTTATGTTTCAACTTTGCGACGATGCTTCTCGACGTTGCTGCGGAATAGTTCGCGGTGTTTGTTGGCCCCGGTCGCGAATCTCCGCGGCAGCCATTCCGATCCAACAGCGCTACCTTCAAGCTATGGACGAGAGGCGATGGCGAACGTCTATGCTGCGGTGGCGGTCACACTGGTAAATAGACTCACTGAGCACATCGGCGCCCGGCGCGAGCGGATGTGCGCGTATCGAGAACTTCTGGGGCAAAAAGCGGCGCTAGAGCTGATTCCCCATAGATTGGGTTCGGCATGCTTAACGCAAGTCGTACGAGTTTTGCCCAGAAAGCGCCGTCGCGACATTGCAACGGACGTCGTGAATGCGCTTGTTGCCGAAGGTTACGGAGTCCAAGGCAGCTACGTGCCCCTGCATTTAATTCCGACTTTGGGCGCCTGTGTTTGGGACCGGTTGCCCCACGCTGACCGTATCTGGTCGGATCTGATCGAGCTTCCCTGCGAGCCGTCCCTCAGTTGTGATGATCTTGCGCAAATCGCCACGATCGTCGCAGCGGTTGCCAACGCTTAGTTTCTCTGACCACGATTGTGGTCTGAACGACATCTATGTCATTGCATGGTTCGCGGAGAAACGGCGGATCTGCGCGCGAGTGCCAATGCGCGGAAAGAAATCCGCTAGAGGACAATTTTACAACCGGCCTGAATTTTGCCGTATCGAAGCGATATGAAGTCCGAACGAATCCCCTCAACGCACAAACATCGAGCGGCGAACTCGAAAGGACGGGAGTTGCGTGCCGTTGGTCAGGGCTTGGAGTCTCTCGATGTCGAAGACTTTGATTTAACGGCGGACGGTGATGGGTATTTCGCGTTGGCCACTCGCCGCGTTCCCGGCCAGACATCAAAAGCCCCGGTGCGGAAATTCATTCGCGTCGCTTGGCAGAAATTCTCTGGACAGAATAAGCGCATCGACGCAGCGCCGGGCGTCTTGCGTGTGGTGTTCACCCCGGAGGGCATACTTCGACTCGAACGCACGGGAAGGCAACGGCGCGGGCCACAGTCAGGGGGTCTTCCCGATCTTACGCGACTCGCGCAAATTCTGCGGATCGTCGGAGAGCGCCTCGATGAATTGTCTGGCCGCTTGGTCAAACTCACTAAACGGGGCGAGAAAATTACCATCGAATACTCAAGCGCAGCGAATCGGCGTCGCACGGAAGAATGGAAGCTGTTCGAGCTTTACGATTTGTGGTTGGATCTTTGCAAACGCAGGCACGAACGCTCGAATGCCATCGAGCGCGAACTCGACCGCGCGGTAAAGTAACCGATCTGGTTTCTCCCTCCAGGATCATCCCTCGTGTTCCGAGTCTCCTAACTCTGCTGGCAAGTCGTTCCTGTATCAAGGAAATTCGTGTGCTCAGCCGAGGCCGGCCTGAGTTCGGTTGACAGCGGTCCGTTTCAGGTAAAAATAGTGCCATGAAAGAAATTCATTTTGTCGACACCACCGTGCGCGATGGCCAGTTGAGTCTCTGGGCGCTCGGGATGAGAACCGGCGCGATGCTCGCGATCGCCGAGCAAATGGATCGCTGTGGCTTCGAGTCGATGGAATTCTTTGGCTTCGCCGGTTACATCAAAATGGTCCGCGAGCACAAGGAGAATCCTTGGGACTGGATGGGTTTGGGTGCAAGGAAGTTTCACCGCACACGGCTCCGCTACCACGGTGGTCTCGCGACCGGCTTCGAGAAAATCCCGCGTTCGGTGCGCTTGCTGATGATCGAGCGGGTGGTCGCGCATGGCATTACACTGACCCGGTCCTCAGATCCTTGGAATGATTATGAAGCGGCGGCCGCGGAAATCGCTGCGCTCAAAGAGCTGGGCATGGACGTGGTAATCAACATCATCTATTCAGTCTCGCCGCGGCACACCGACGAATATTATGC
>JBIOXP010000543.1:0-6032 GCA_044869705.1 Binatia bacterium
GCACAGGGATGCGTGAAAGACTACTGGCCGTCGGAATAAACGGCCCCGGCGATGCTGCTGAAGCTTAAACCCACATTCATGACGGACGGGTGCTGAAATGACGAGTCGGTCCTGCTAACATGTAACACATGCCGGCGGAATCTCGCTTACCACCTTTCATTGAGGCGATGCTGCATCCGGAATTTTATGCGCATCGGGCCGATGCATTAGAGCTGAAGCAGACCCACATTTCCTATGTCGTTCTCGCCGGAGATTACGTTTACAAGATCAAAAAACCGGTCCGTTTTGCTTTCTTAGATTACTCAACGTTGGAGAAACGGCGCCACTTTTGTCATGAAGAGATCCGCTTAAACCGCCGGCTTGCGCCTGGGATTTATCTTGGCGTCGTTGCCATTCTGCAAAACCAAGGACAGTTTACTTTGAGCGAGTGCGCGCCGAAAAGCGACCGAGTCTTGGAATATGCCGTCAAGATGCGCCGCCTGCCGGAAGAGCACCTCCTCGATCGACGTGTCAAAGAAGGTAAAGCTCGAAAGGAAGATTTCACGCCGATCGCCGGGAAGCTGGCGGATTTTTACGCGCAGGCGGCGAGCGCGCAAGCTCGGGTCTACGGATCTGCGGATGCGATTCGCCGGAATCTGGAAGACAACCTGAACGAAGTCGAGCCCTTGATTGGCGAAACGCTTTCCTTTGAACAATTTATGCGCATGCGGAATTACAACGACGATTTTTTAACGGGCCACGCTGACTTGCTCGAAAAAAGAATTGAACAAGGGCGAGTGAGAGAAGGTCATGGAGACCTTCGGGCGGAACACATCTGCATTGCGGATGATCCCATCATCTTCGATTGCATTGAATTCAACGAGAAACTTCGGTACTGCGATGCGGCCTCGGAAATTGCGTTCCTCGCGATGGACCTGGATTACCTTGGAACGCCTCTCCTTTCGGACCATTTGGTGACAACGTTTCAGCGCCTGACCGGAGATTCCGAGTTATCCGTTCTTCTGCCCCTTTATAAATCTTATCGAGCTGGTGTCCGCGGAAAAGTCGAAACTTTGAAAAGCCGTGAAACCGAAGTGGCCAAGACCGAGAAAGATCAAGCCAAGATTCGCGCGCGCCGCTACTTCCGTCTCGCATCTCGCTACGTGAAAGCTCCTATTTCTGCGGCCATCGTTGTCGTCTGCGGCCTGGTCGCGTCAGGAAAATCGAGCCTGGCGCGAAGAATCGGGGACGGCACCGGCTATCAGACCCTGAATTCAGATGTTGTCCGCAAGCAGTTGGCGGCAATTCCGTTAACGACGCGTGCTTCTCACGCTTATGGAGAAGGCATTTTCACCGCTGACTTTAACACCCGCACTTACAACAGGCTCCTGAGCGAAACCGAAGATTATCTGAAATCGGGAAATGGGGTCGTCGTTGACGCCACATTTAAAGATGCCAAACACCGACAGTGCTTTCTTGATCTCTCGAGACGAATGCAGCTGCCTGTCATTTTTATCGAGTGCCGCGCCGGCGAAAAGAAGACGCTCGAGCGGTTGAAAACGCGCCAGCAACATGCGGATGAAGTTTCCGATGCCACGATAGACGTTTACTTGCGCCAGCGAGGAGAGTTCATGCCATTAACTGATATCCCCGATTCCATCCGCATGGTCGTAAACACGGAATCCGATCTCGAGAAAGCCGCCGACGACGCTTTGAATTTTCTTAGTCGAGTTCTTGGAAAAAAGGCATAACCATTCGTCGAAATGCCTATTGCTAAGTCAACAGTGGAATCAAAATTTCACTCTTCGGTAGAACGCTTTTTTCAACAGTTCTGCTGCGGCAATATAGAGAATGAGAACCCCGGCCAAGACGATCACAAATTTGACTGGCATCGGACTGAAGTCGAAAGGCCGAGCGAGCCTCGTATAAGGCAAGGCGAGCGTGCCCGCCACCACGAATAGAGTTATTAGCCCGAGTGATTTACCCGGTTTGCTCCGAAAAAATGATTTTCGCGTTCGAATAACGAGCACAACCACGGACGCGGAGATCACAGACTCCATGAACCAGCCGGTCCGGAAATGCTCGGTGTTGGCCTTCAGCACAAACAGCAATGCCGCGAACGTGAGATAGTCAAAAACCGAGCTCAACAAACCGAACGTAGTCATGAACTTTCGGATAAACCTGATATCCCAACGCCTCGGCTTGTGAACTAGTTCATCGTCAACACTATCCGTCGCAATCGCCATTTCTGGGAGATCGGTAAGCAGATTGGTCAGCAAAATCTGCTTTGGCAGGAGTGGAAGGAAAGGTAAAAACAACGATGCTCCCGCCATGCTGAACATGTTGCCGAAGTTAGCGCTCGTCGCCATAAAGACATATTTCAACGTGTTGGCGAAAGTCCTGCGCCCCTCCCGCACGCCATCCACGAGAACCTGGAGGTTCTTTTGGAGAAGCACAATGTCTGCCGCTTCTTTGGCGACGTCGACCGCGCTGTCTACCGAAATTCCTACGTCCGCGGCATGGAGAGCGGAGGCATCGTTGATGCCATCGCCCAGAAAACCAACCACGTTGCCGGCCTTCTTGAGACTTAGGATAATTCGCTCCTTTTGATTGGGGTCGACTTCAGCGAAAATATCCACGTTGCGCACGCGGACGAGCAACGCTTCGTTGCCGATGTCCCGGAGTTCCGTCCCGGTGAGGAGTTTCTCTTCCTGGAGTCCCACTCGTTCGCCTACATACGCGGCCACACGTCGGCTGTCGCCGCTGATCAGTTTGAGAGAAACTCCGGCGTCTTTCAGATCGGCTATAGCCCCGGCAACTCCCTTCTTTACAGGATCTGCGAAAATCAGGAAGCCCAGGAATGTCATTTGGGTTTCGTCATCCTTGCTGATCCGTGTTTTTGAACCGAGCTTCCGGACGGCCACAGCCAAGACGCGAAAGCCAGCTCTTCCGTGTTGTTCAAGCCGCTCTTGGATAGTTTTTCGCATGCTGTCTAAATCTAGCGTGCTTTCATCGGCCGTTTCCACGGTTGAGCAGACCTCCAATATATTGGGTACTGCGCCTTTCGTGATCAGCAGGTTCTCGCCTGGGCTTTGGACCAGCACGCTCAATCGTTTACGCACAAAATCGTATGGAATCTCGTCGAGCTTGGCGTAACCCCCGAGATTCCACTCGCGATGCGAGCGAATCGCGCCATCGATCGGATTGGTGAAGCCCGTTTCATAAGACGCATTTAGGTAAGCATAGAAAAGAATTTTTTCGCTCTCCCGCCCTTGAAAATCTTCAAACGCGCGCACTTGCACAACGCCTTCTGTCAGGGTTCCTGTTTTATCGCAGCAGAGAACGTTCATGCTGCCGAAGTTTTCAATCGCCGCCAGCCGTTTAACGATCACCTTTTGAGCGGCCATTTGTTTGGCGCCATGAGCGAGGTTGATGGTAATAATCGCGGGTAAAAGTTGCGGCGTAAGTCCCACCGCGAGGGCCAACGAAAATAGAAACGACTCAACGACAGGGCGCGCGAGATAGACGTTGATCCCGAAGATCGCGATCACCAGGAGCAACGTAATTTCCATCAGGAGATAACCAAACCGCCGAACCCCCTGCTCGAACTCTGTTTCCGGTGACCGAAGCCGCAACCGTCCCGAGACCTTGCCGAACTCGGTATTTATGCCCGTATAAACGACGACCGCTCTGGCAGTGCCACTGACCACGTGCGTGCCCATAAACAGACTGTTTGTCCGATAATTGATGGACACTTCCTCTGGCGAGACGCCCGGTTGCTTTTCCACCGGATAGGTCTCGCCGGTGAGCGATGCCTCATTGACAAAGAGGTCTTTCGATTGAATGATCGCACAGTCTCCGGGAATTACATCGCCGGCATTCAATATGACAATGTCTCCCGAAACGACTTGATCGACAGCGATTTCTTGTTCTTTCCCATCTCGCAGCACGGCGGCCTTGACTTGGACAATCGCAAGTAGTTTCTCGACTGCGTCGGTGGCTCCCCTTTCCTGGTAGTAGCCCAGCAAACCACTGAACAAAACAATTCCGATGATAATGAAAGCGTCTGTTGGATCTGCCAGGAACCATGACAGTCCCGCGGCCAAGAGTAGAATCAGAATAATGGGGCTTTTAAATTGAGCGAGCAGCAGCGTGAAAGAGTCGGTGCGTTTCTTAGCCCTGATCTGATTCGGGCCGAAACGGGCGAGACGCTTTTGCGCCTCGGCGCTGGTCAGTCCTTCCTCTGACGTCTGCAACTCTTCAAGCAATGCTGCGGAGGGAAAAGTCCAAAATGTACTCGGGCGATTTTTCACCTAAGTCGCTCGCATGGACGGCGTTCTTAAACGGGAGACTCTCGACCGAGCAGCATGAGAACGGGTTCAGGGACTGACGCGGAAGAGAAACGTACTTCGCACCATCAGAACACTAAACCCAGCTTACTCTGTGATCCCGAGCTTTTCGATTTTTCGGTAGAGTGTTGAAAGACTCAGTCCGAGAAGCTCCGCGGCGCGCACTTTGTCGCCGCCGCTTTTTCCGATGGTGCGCTCGATATGAGCTTTCTCGTAAAGCTCAACTGCTCTGGTGAGGTTATCTTCAGCGACGAATTCCTCAGCGCCGTTTCGCTGACCCGGTAAATCAGACGGTTTGATCCATTCACCATCGCCGAGAATCATCGCGCGTTCCAGGACATTGTCCAGCTCGCGAATGTTCCCTTTCCACGGCAGCGACATCAAGATCCGCATGGTAGCGCTGTCGACGCCCTTGTAATTCATTTTCATTTCCCGATTGTGGCGTTGAATCAGATGTTCGACCAGCCCCGGCAGATCGTCAAGACGTTTGCGCAACGGTGGAATCGCGATTTCGAAAACATTGAGCCGATAGTAAAGATCGTCGCGAAACCGACTAGCTTCGACCTCGGCCGAAAGCTCCCGGTTGGTGGCGGCAATAATCCGTACATCGACTTTGACCGGATTGGTGGCCCCGACGGGTAAAACGGTCTTCTCTTCCAACACTCGTAAAAGCTTAGGTTGGAGGCTCAAAGGCATCTCGCCGATTTCGTCCAAGAATATCGTTCCTCCACGGGCTCGCTGAAAGAGTCCTTCTTGGGAGCTGACGGCACCGGTGAAAGAGCCCTTCATATGACCAAACAGTTGGCTCTCCAAAAGAGTCTCCGGGATCGCGCTGCAGTTTACCGGCAGAAACAGATTGTCTCTGTTCGGGCTATGGGCATGGATCATTCGCGCAACCACTTCTTTGCCCGTGCCGCTTTCGCCCGTGATCAAAACTGTCGTCGGCGTGCGAGCCACTTTGGCGATCATTGCGGAGAGTTCCTGCATCGCCTGGCTGCGGCCCAGCGGTCGCTCCGAGCCGAAATGAACATTGATTTCGCGCCGCAACAACTGATTCTCCCACGCTAGCTTTCTATGCTCCATCAACCGGCGAGTCTTGCGCAGAACCTCGTCAAAGATAAGCGGCTTCAGCAGGTAGTCTTGGGCGCCCAAGCGGATCGCCTCGATGGCGGTCTCTACCGTCGCATGTGCCGACATAATCATCACCAACGTTTGCGGTGAGACATCACGAACATGCTTCATCACGGCGATGCCATCTGCGCCGGGCATCATCAGGTCGGTGAGCACTAAATCCAAATCGAGCTTGTCGATCATCGAGATAGCCGTGTTTCCATCCGGCGCCTCGTGAACGTCGTAACCTTCGTCCTTGAATAACTCGACCAGGCTTTCCCGCGCACTTTCCTGATCTTCAGCGACTAATATGGAGCCATTCGAATTCATTTAGAATTACCTTATTCCCTAATATGCGAAAATATTCATGTGATTTTTGGCGCAAATGCAAAATAACCAGCTCACTTCTTTGCAAAATCCTTTAGATTTTGAAGGAAGCGCAATTTTGACGCCAAACTAACGCTGTGGCAGGGTTATGGTAAAAATTGTTCCTCTTCCGTGGTCGCTTCTGTAGCTGATCGAGCCTCCATGCGCATTGACAATCTGCTGGACGATCGAAAGTCCGATACCCGTGCCTTGAGGTTTTGTCGTAAA
>JBIOXP010000544.1:0-6846 GCA_044869705.1 Binatia bacterium
TGACGCGCCGGGCGTTGAGCGAGGCATGGAACAAGGCGCGAAAGGTATCATGAGAAGCCTGCTCGCTGCCGAACGGACGTTTTGGCCATCGAAAAATTTAGTCCATATCAGGCCAAGCGATAGGGAAGCATCGAAATTTCATTCGGTTTTGGCAGACGAGATCCTTCGGGTTTGCCTCAGGATGACAGTTGCGATGCAGTCTATGGCTGCGAAGAAGATTTACGCCTGCCATGTTGATGTGAGCCGTTATCCTCGACCTCTCGTATAGGACGAGGTTTTCTGGTTATGAAGTTGCAGAAAATAAATCTTGCCGTCAACGGAAAGCCGATCGAGAAAGACGTCGAAACGCGGCTCAGTCTCGCCGACTTCCTGCGCCACGATTTGGCCTTGACCGGCACCCACCTCGGGTGCGAGCACGGCGTCTGTGGCAGTTGCACGGTGCAAATGAACGGGGCGCCGGTGCGTTCGTGCTTGATGTTGGCCGTGCAGGCAGAAGGCGCGGAGATTACCACAATCGAAGGGTTGGCGGAACGAAACGGTCTCGCCGCGCTACAGCAGTCGTTCAAGAAACATCACGCGCTCCAATGCGGTTTTTGCACGCCGGGATTTCTGATGACCGCCGACGCCTTATTGCGTCAGAGCGGTCCCCTCACCGATGCCGAAGTGCGCCAGGCCGTCTCCGGCAATCTCTGCCGCTGCACCGGCTATCAAAATATCGTCGATGCCATCGTCGATACTTCGGGCGGCAAGGTGGCGGCGCCCTCTCATCACGAGCACGCTTCGGCGGCGAAATTCATTGGCGCGCGTGTCGAACGCGCCGAAGATGACGAGCTCTTAGCGGGCAAGGGGGTTTACGTCGACGACATCAATTTTCCCGGCATGCTGCACGCCCACGTCGTGCGGAGCGTTCATGCGCGCGCGAAGATTCTGCGCATCGATACCAGCGCCGCCAAGCGCGCGACCGGAGTGGTGGGTGTGATCACGTTCGAAGATCTCGGTGCCGTGCAGAAGCTGCCGCTGACGATTCCGCATCCGAATTTGAAGCCGCTGACCGAATTTCCGCTGGCGAAGGATCAGGTGCGCTACGTGGGGGAACCGGTGGCGGTGATCGTCGCCGAGTCACGCCATTTGGCCGAAGACGCGGCACCTCTGGTCGAGATCGAGTACGAAGTGCTGCCCGGCTCGATCGGTATCGAAAGCGCCTTGGCGCCGGGCGCGCCGCTGGTGCACGAAGGCGAGCCGGATAATGTCGGCGGCTTTATGAAGCAGTCGACGGGAAATGTGGACAAAGCATTCGCCGAGGCCGATCACGTCATTAAAGAAACCTTGCGCGTGCATCGCGGCGGCTGCCATGCGATCGAAACACGCGGCATCGTCGCGCAATTCGAACCCAAGGCGGGTTTTCTGACAATCTGGGCTTCCTGTCAGGGACCGCACCGGATTCGGCGCACCTTGTTGCAGTTGATGGAGATGCCGGAACACAAAGTGCGCGTGATTGCGCCGCGGGTCGGCGGCGGCTTCGGGCCCAAGGGCGGATTCTATCCCGAAAATTTTCTCATCCCCTGGCTCGCGGTGCGCTATGGCACCGCAGTCAAATGGATCGAAGACCGGCGCGAGCATTTCATCGCGAGCCGGCAGGAGCGCGATCAGACCCATTGGGTGGAAGCTGCCTTCAACAATGACGGCAAAGTCGTCGGGCTGAAAAGTTTCTTTCTCTACGACACCGGCGCTTACAGCACGAGCCTGGTGGTGCCGTGGATCACTCTGGCGACGATCCCCGGACCGTACAAGATTCCCAACCTGCAGCTTGAGTTCAAAGCGGTTTACACCAACAAAGTGACCGCCATGGTAGTGCGCGGCGCCGGCCGGCCGCAGGCGGTCTATGTGATGGAAACCATCATGGACAGGATCGCGCGCGAATTGAACATGGACCCGGCCGAAGTGCGGCGCCGCAACTTCATTCAAAAAACCGAATATCCGTACGCCGTCGGCATTCTCTACCGCGATAACAATCCGCTCGAATACGATAGCGGCAACTATCCGGCCTGTCTCGAAGAAGCGCTGAAGATGATCGGCTACGAAGACTTTCGGAAAATCCAAACGGCCGAGCGCCAGCGCGGCGTGCGCCTGGGTGTCGGCATCGCGGCGTACGTCGAGGGCACGGGCTTCGGCCCATACGAGGGCGGCAGCGTCAAAGTCGGCACCGACGGCAAGATTTACGTTTTCACCGGCGCGGCATCACAGGGCCAGGGACAGGAAACCGCGCTCGGTCAGATTTGCGCCGACTTTCTCGGCGTCGATTTCAAGAACGTGGATGTGGTCACCGGCGATAGCGCGGCAATCCCTTACGGAGTCGGCACCTTCGCGAGCCGCGTCATGGTCACCGCAGGCAACGCGATCGCGCAAGCTTCCGAGCAACTCCGGCAGAAAGCGATTCAGTTGGCGGCAAACAAGCTCGAATGCCGCAGTGAAGATTTGGATCTCGTTAACGGCGAGATTTTCGTCAAGGGCTCGCCGGAGAAGAAAATCACTTTGCGCGCGCTCGCGCACGAAGCGGCCAACCGCGTGTCGGGCTTCACGGTCGATCGGAGCATCGAGCCCGGACTCGAGGCGACGGTTTATTATTCGCCGCGCCGCTCGACGCATTCCAACGGCGTGCATATCGCGATGGTTCGAGTCGACGAGGAAACCGGCCAGGTCGAAGTTCGGCGCTACGTCGTGGCACACGACTGCGGGACGGTGATCAATCCGCTGCTGGTCGACGGACAGATTCACGGCGGTGTGGCGCATGGCATCGGCAACGCGCTCTACGAAGAAGTGATTCACGATGAGAGTGGGCAAATTCTCAACGGCAGCTACATGGATTACTACCTGCCCGGCGCCATGGAGGTGCCGCGCATGGACGTAGCGCATATCGAAACGCCGACACCACTGAATCCGCTGGGCTGCAAAGGCGCCGGCGAAGGCGGCACGATTCCGGCGCCGACGGCGGTATCGCTGGCGATTGAAGATGCGTTGGCGGATTTAAAAGTGAAGGTAAATCGCATTCCGGTGCGCCCGGAAGCGCTGGCGAATCTGATCGCTGAAAAAAAGTTACGCGTGAGGGGTGAAATGTGAGGGGGCAACCCTAACGGCTTACGCTTCACCCCTTACGAATTTCGGAGGAAACCTATGGTCATGATGGAACGTTTCGGCAGCTCGTCGAATCGAGTGATGTCGATCATGAAGAGTTTTCAGATTCCGGTGCGTTCGGTGCAGCCGGGTGACAAGCTGCTGGTGATCACCGACGACGCGATGGATCCGGTGATCTGGCAGTGCATGATGGCGGCGATCAATGAGAAAGGCGGCGAAGCGGTGCTCTGTATGTGGCCGCGCTTGCCGCGCCACTTCGCCGACGTGCCGCAGATGGCGATTGAGGCCGCGCGCGGGGCCGACGTGGTTGTCGCGCTGACGACGACGGCGATGAGCAATTCCACACCGGGCTCGCGCGCCATGCGCCAGGCCTGCGGCGGGCCGATGTGGCTCATGGAAGAATTGACCGTGGAAATCCTTTGTGACGGCGGCGGGCGAACCACCATGGCCGACATTGAAGAAATTTGCGCGCTCGGCCGTAAAGTCGGCGAGCTTCAGGACAAAGGAGAAAAAATTCGCGTGCAGGCCGACAACGGCACAGATCTTACCGCTGCGATCGGCGGGCTGGAGCCGGGGCTCTTCGCTAACTGGTGGGGGCGCATTCCGTTCGGGCGCAACCCGAAGAACGGCAAGCTCGCCGGCGGCACCTGGCCGTGGGGCGAGGCGCACGTAGAACCGGTTCCCGGAACGGCCAACGGCAAAGTCGTCTGGGAAGTAACCGCGCAGTATCCGCCGGGGCGGTGGCAGCATCCGGTGACTCTCGTGATCGAGAACGGGCGCTGCGTCGACATTCAAGGCAAGACCGAAGCGGCTCAAGTGCGGGAGTTCGTCCGGAACTACGGCGATGAAAATTCCTGGCTGGTCGGCGGCGAAATTTCCGTCGGGCTCAACAAGCTCTGCCAGAAGAACAACGACTCGGTGCGCGAGTGGAAAAAACACTACGGCGCGATGCACTTCGGCATCGGCCACGGCGCCGATCGCGGCAAAGTGAACAGCATTCTCAGATTGGAAGGCATCACCGACTACATCACGATCACTATCGACGACACCGTGGTGTGCGAGAAAGGGCAGTTCAAGATTTAGGCGATCATTCACCACGAAGGCGCGAAGAGCACGAAGACGAATTAGCCACACAGAACACAAAAAGCGCAAAGCCGTAGGGGCGACCAGCGGTCGCCCTCCTTCGTTTCTTCATGGTGAAGCATGTCCGTAATCCATCGGAGTCGAAATATGGCAGCAGCACCAACACCCGAGCGCCGGCCGCACGCGTTTCACGATCTGCGCGAATATCTTTCGGTCGTCAAAGACATGGGCCATTTGAAGCTGATTGAAGGCGCCGACGCCGACCTCGAGATCGGCGCGCTCACCGCAATGATCGGCGCCCGGCGGGATTGTCCAGTGCTACTATTCGATCCGGTGAAAAACTATTCTCGGGGCATGCGGCTGATGACCAACCTGCTCAATAACTCCGAGCGGCAGAAGGTGGTTCACGGCTGCCCGCCGGAGATCGGTGACGCCGAAGCAGCGCGCTGGTGGAACGGTCAGGCGAACAAATTTCAGCCGCTCCCGCCGGTGACGGTGAACGATGCGGCGGTCAAGCAGAACGTGAAAGATAGCAAAGACGTCAATCTCAAAATTTTTCCCTGGGCGCGCTGGCATGAAAAGGACGGCGGCGGTTACATGTGCGCGACTTCCACGGTGACGCGCGATCCGGAGAGCGGCTACGTGAATGTCGGCTCGTACCGATTCAAGCTGATCGACGAGAACACGTGCGTCGGCCACATGGCATCGGGTCACCACGGCGACATCATCAGCAAGCAATATTGGAAGCAGGGCAAAGCCTGTCCCGTGGCGATTTCGCTCGGACAGGAGCCATCGATTCTCATCGCCGCCGGCGACAACGCCGCGTGGGGGCATTGCGAGTACGATTACGCCGGCTGGCTGCGCGGTGCGCCGGTGGAAGTGACTCAGGGATTTTTCACCGATTTGCCGATTCCGGCAACGGCGGAGACCGTGCTCGAAGGCGAAATTCTGCCGCCGAAATTTGGCACGGCGATCGAAGGTCCGTTCGGTGAAATGGGCGGCTACTACGGCGATGCGAGCCCGTCGTCGCTGATCAAAATTCACGCGGTGCTTTACCGTAATGATCCGATTATTCTCGGTTCGCCGCCGTTTCCCAACACGGCGCGAAACCTGTTCGGCGCACGCGGTCTCCGGGTGCGCTCCGAGCTCGAAGCCCTGGGAATTCCCGGCATCAAAGGCGTGCGCTACGGCGGCGGCATTGTGGTGCTTTCCGTCGAGCAATCGTTTCCCGGTCACGCCATGCGCGCCGCTCTCGGCGCCCTCGGCGGCACCGGCGGTTACCATACGCGTTTCGTGATTCTGGTCGATGAGGACGTCAATCCGCACGATCTGAACGAAGTCTTCGAAGCGATGGGCAGCCGCTGCGATCCAGGGACCTCCCTCGATGTCAATCGGCGGATCTGGAGCTCGCGTGTGGACCCGCGCCTGGAGCCGGAAAAGGTCGAGCGAGGCGATTTCACGACTTCCTGCGCGATCATCGACGCGACGCGGCCGTACCATTGGAAAGAGCATTTTCCCGAGAAGGTCGGATTATCGGCAGAGTTGCGCAAGAAGATGGAAGAGAAGTGGAAAGATCTCAAATAAACTTATCTTGATCCCATTGTGCTAGTCGAATTTGAAAATCGGTATAAAGTCGGAACTCAAAAGATTGTCTTGCGGGTTGAAGTTAGGAGTAGGACGTGAAAAATCCAAGCGGCATTCTGTTGATCACGCTCTTGTGTATGTCGCCCGCAGCCGCGCGCGGCCAATATACTAAGCCGGTTTACATATCGCTGCCGTCCGCCGGCAGCGTGCAGCACCTGGCGCTGGCAGCCGCGAAATTCAAAGGCTATTACAATGAAATGGGTATCACCAACGCGCAACTGGTCTTTCTGCGGGGCAATGCCGTAAACGTGCAAGCGCTGGTGGCGGGCAGCGTTCATTTCGCGTCGGCGTTCGGGCCGTCGATGCACGCGATGTTTCGTGGCGAACAGATCCGCATTCTGATGCCGATCTTCAATCAAATTCCGTTCAGTCTGGTGACCCGTCCTGAAGTGAAGCGACTCGAAGACCTGAAAGGGAGCAAAATCGCCGTCACCTTCGGCGGTTCGACTTATAGCGTGCTGATCGCAGTACTGGCTAAGTACGGAATTCCCGCCAATTTTGCCGACTATCTGAATATTCCTGGTGACCAGGCAAAAACCGCGGCGTTGATGCAGGGACGCGCGGCGGCAGCTTTGATGTCGCCGCCGGCGGACCGGAATCTGCTCAAGGAGGGTTTTAAGAGGCTGCTTTATGTCGGCGATGTGTTTAAGAACGTCCCGTTCAGCGCCATGCTCACCAACGCCAAATTAATTCAAGAGGAGCCCGACCTTGTCGCGCGCGCGGTCAAAGCAGTGACAAAAGCGCTGCTTTCCATCCATGATAATCGCGAGGGCGGCATTGAAATGATCATGCGTCACAGTCAGGTGGAGAAGGAAGTCGCAAGTGCGCTTTACGATCTGATGCGCGATGCGTATTCACCGGAGCTTACCCCGGAGGGCGTCATGCAGCGCGCCGAGCTGGAAATCGCGACACTAAAGGAACGGCCGAAATTTGATCCGAAAGCCTTCATGGATGATGTATTTTTGAAATCGGCGCTGCGCTCGCTCG
>JBIOXP010000545.1:0-15031 GCA_044869705.1 Binatia bacterium
GCGTTTTTCACCTTTGTCGTAAAGCGCTTTGGAGAAGACGTGCCGGCGAATCTCAAGGACCCTTTGGGAGACGCCTTCTTGGATTCACGTTACGAGCTCACCAGCGCGGTAGCGCCCGGCCAGGGCGGCAATCCCGTACCGCAATTGTTCGTCGATGGCTGGAAGAGACTGTCGCCCATTATGAACCAGGCATTGCCGGCATTGTCCAAACAAACAGCCAGCCTGTATTCGAGCTTCATCGGCGCCGCGGACAAGCTGGCCTTAACCGGAGGCAGCGGCCTTAATTTGACTCCGGATGCTTTGAAGGGAATGGCCAAACTCATCGCGCCCAGCAGTACGGCAGATCCGCTCGCCTACAGCACCGGTGTCGATGCCGGTCTGAGAAATCTGCTTGGATTCGGCGCTCCGCCAGGGAGGCAGAGCCGGCTCGATCATCGTTTCCTGCCGCAACGAGAATTCGCAAGTATTGTTTCTTTTTGGTTTGGCGGCTTCGCAACGGCGGCCGAACCCGCGGCCAGCAACCTCAATCAAATGTTGCCCGACCCAAAGGATCTGCAGCGCTACCTCACGGCAGTCAAAAACATGCTTGTAGAGGTGAGCGAGAAGATTGCGGCCAAATCGAAAATCAGCGACGAGCATAAGGCGCTTTACCGTCAGATCGTTTTCAGCGCGGCCTGGCAGGAAAGCTGCTGGCGCCAATACATAAAGAAGGGAACGCCGCTGGCTTCCGCCACCGGAGACCTCGGCTTAATGCAAGTCAATCGCAACACCTGGCGCAGCATTTACGATCTCAAAGGATTGGGGGGCGATATCCAGTACAACGGCAATGCCGGGGCGGAGATTCTCGCCTACTATCTGACCAAGCATGCGATCCGCAAGAATGAAGACAAACAGGCGGGAGGAAACCTGGCTCGGGCGACGTATTCCGCGTACAACGGCGGCCCGGGCGCGGTCGGGCGCTATCGCGGAGTGCGGCAATCTTCCACCTGGAAAAAAGTCGACGAAGCGTTCTGGGAGAAATTTCAGGCGGTGAGCGCAGGGAACGAAATGGCGGTGAAGACCTGCTACGAAAAATAAACCGATTCCCTTCACCGCCGGCACCTGGTCACATGCGATCATGATTCATCCCCGTTATCCTTCGTTATATCAAATCAACACCCGGGTTTGGTTAACCGAGTTATCGCGCAAACTGAATCGGCCAATCCTGCTGGATGAGATCCCTGACGCCGAGCTCGACCGCATCGCCGAGATGGGTTTTGACTGGGTATGGCTGCTAAGTGTCTGGCAGACGGGGCTCGTCGGACAAAAAATCTCGCGCGCCGATCCAGAGTGGCGCAAAGACTTTCAAGCTACCTTGCCGGATTTGCGCGAAGAAGACATCGCCGGTTCCGGCTTTGCGATCAGCAATTATACCGTGCACGAAAATCTCGGCGGCCGCTTGGCTCTCGCACAGCTGCGAAAGCGGTTGCGAAAACGAGGTCTCAAGCTGCTGCTCGACATTGGTCCCAATCATATGGCGCCGGATCACCCATGGGTTGCCGAATACCCGGATTATTTTGTCCATGGTACCGAGTCGGATTTGGCCAGGGCACCGAAGAACTATTGCCGGATACAAAGCAAAACCGGCTCGCTGATTCTTGCCTATGGCCGCGATCCCTATTTCGATGGCTGGTCCGACACTCTGCAACTCGACTACGGAAACCCGGCATTACAGGAAGCTATGATTGGCGAATTGTTGAAAATCGCCGATCAATGCGACGGCGTGCGCTGCGATATGGCGATGCTGATTTTGCCGGAGGTATTTCGCCGGACTTGGGGTATCGAAGCCGAGCTGTTCTGGCCCAAAGCGACGCAGCGCGTACGCGAGAAATCGCCCGAGTTCATGTTCATGGCGGAGGTCTACTGGGACCTGGAATGGACGATGCAGCAGCAAGGCTTTGACTACGCCTACGACAAACGCCTGTATGATCGCCTGCGCGACGGCCATGCCCGCGCTGTACGCGAGCATTTTCACGCCGGCCTGGATTACCAAAACAAACTCGCGCGCTTTTTGGAAAACCACGACGAGTCGCGCGCGGCCGCGGCTTTTACGCCTGAAGTTCATCAAGCTGCGGCGGTCATTACTTTTCTCTCGCCGGGCCTGCGTTTTTTTCATCAGGGACAATTCGAGGGAAAAACCAAGCGCATCTCGCCGCATCTCATGCGCGGCCCGTATGAACCTGTCGATGAGAGGATCGCGCAATTTTATGACCGGTTACTTGCGGTATTACGCCAAGCGGTCGTGCGCGACGGCCAGTGGCAATTGCTCGAATGCATTCCCGCCTGGGAAGGAAATTTTTCATCTGACGCTTTCATCGCCTGCGCATGGGACGGTTTGCATGGGCAACGCGTGCTCGTGGCGGTGAACTATGCGCCGCACCAGAGTCAGTGTTATCTCCGGCTGCGGTTACCGGAAATGGCTGGCGGAGCCTGGCGGCTCAAGGACCTGATGGGTGCCGCGACTTACGATCGGGATGGAAACGACCTGCAAGCATCCGGCTTGTATTTGGATGTGGCAGCTTGGCAATACCACGTTTTCGAGATGTCCCGACTATCGTAGAGGAATGATTGACTGGCAGCCCGAGGAAGGTGAAAGCTTCGATCTCGGACCAGACTCGCTGATCGGCCATTTCATGATTGAACGCGAGAGCGGCTCAAGGACGGAGTCATTGTAGTGCGTATGAGCTGAATAATCGTTATTGATCGGGACACTTATGAGCGAACTGTGCTGCGGTCGACGTAGCGAGCGGTGCGGAGCATCCAAAATTGATCGTCTCGATCCCAAGCAGATAAAGGTGAACCATGCGATGGGCTAAATTTGCGGCGATTGCTTCCCTTTGGGCATTCTTCTTCGCTTTCATTGTTCTCGTACATCTTTGGATCAGTGTGTTGAGAATACCAAATCGCTGGGAGATTATCAGCCGGCTGACGTGCAGCCTGATTTTTCTTCTGAGACGAATCCTCAACATCAAGGTGACGCTCGTCGGCGATGCGGGGCAACTCGAGGGCGGGGGTACCGTTATCATCAGCAATCACCTCGGCTATATCGACGGCATCGTTCTAGGCAGCATTTTTCCGGCGGTGTTCGTAACTAAAAGAGAAGTTAAGAAATGGCCACTGGTCGGTCTGTGGACGACGGTCTGCGGAACGATTTTTGTTAACCGCCAGAGGAAGGATCTGGTAATGTCCCTCATCACAGAAACGAGCAGGAAGCTCAATGCCGGAGCGAATATTCTGCTCTTTCCTGAAGGACACGCCACCAACGGCGAACGAATGTTGCCGTTTCAAACCGCCCCGTTAGCCGCGCCATTGCGCAATCGGTCGATCATCGTACCGGTGACTTTGGTCTACAAGTCCATTGATGATCAAGCGATTTCCCGGGCCAATCGAGATTTGATCTATTGCTACGAAGACATGGATTTTGCGCCTCACTTTTGGAAGTTGTTATCGCTTCGAAGCGTCGAATGTATGGTGACGGTTCAGCCGAAGATCGAGTGCTTTCGGTATGAAAATAATTCTGCGGGCCGCAAAAGATTAGCCGCCGACTGCTATGACCGGGTCTTGGGCAGGCGTGTCAGTTCGGAGTTATCCGAAGAAGAAAACGGACTTGAAGGTAATAGGATTCGCGTCTAGACCCAATTCTCGCGCCAAGGCTATCGCAGAGATCGCAACAATTCGTGATCAGGGTTTACCCGTATCAAAAGTAAAGTGATAGCGAATTCCGGTGTGATCTATTCCCTCGTTCTGGATGCAGGAACACCCCAACTGCCCGTGCGACATGTGATCAAAGAAAAGCGATACTGCGTGATTTTTCCAAAAATTGGCTCCTATTTCTAGCGAGATGCGTGGTAGAACTCGTGAACCAAATCCACAATCGCTGTCGTGCTTACATTTCACTTCGTCCTTTTTCAGCGGGCCGGTGTGGATCGCCGTGCTGACACCGCCGGCAAGCCAAAGTCTCTTTGTGAAATCATGGGTGAGATTGTCCAGGAAATTATTGGACAAACTCACCTCCCACGTGTGCCCGAAGTAATAAGCGCTCGTGTCCCCGGTGAAGTTCGGAGTCGCACCGATCATCCAATAGGGAGAGCCAATCCAACGCCACCATTTCCAGTCGGGACGGTTGAACTCTATTTCCCAGTTAGGGTCAACTCCGTTTTCTTTCCGATCGCTGATGAACCCTATGTCATGCAAGACTATACCAAAAGCGACCTTCCGCACCCAGGGTTTTGCTTCGCTCTTGTCAGTGGCAGTGGCTGCGGTCTCCGCTGCCAAGACAGTTGCGGGCAATAGAGAAGCAAGAAAAAACAGCGCAACAGTGATTCTCGCGTTCATTAAAACAAAACGGTAACACCATCAAGTTTTGCTGTAAATCGTTGGCGCAGTTTGTCGTACCAGCGTTGCACAGCGGTTGTCTGGATCGAAACCGCCGATGCGCCGAAGCTGCCGAGGGGCGGGAGCAAAAAGACATCCGGTTGATAATAGAAGTTCCTGTGGCTATTCCTACAGCCGATAAAATTGCCAAGCAGTTTACCGCGTATTATCAACCGATCGTCGATTTGAACACGGGCGGGCGCGATTGCTGGCTTTGAGGCCCTCGCGAGTTGTCAAAAAGGATGGATCGATAACCACCCCCGAGGCGGTCATCGAAAAGATCGAGCTGCGATCTGGCACTCTCAAAGCGCTCATTCGAACAACTTTGGTGTCCATCCGGCGCGATATGGTTCCCCTCTTTGAGCGTCATGCGCATTTTTATGTGACCGTCAACATTCCGCCGGCCGTCTTGGGCAGCAGCCACATTTTGCCCATGGTGGAGGCCCTGGAGCTTACGCCCTATGGAGATCGAATTGTGTGCGAGGTGACCGAACGACAAGCTTTGAAACATCTCGGACGCGCGGCGCTGGAGGTCAATCAGACTGCGGCCAGAATGCTGCATGGAATGGTTGCGCTAGCGGCGGCGCTGCCTCTGCACACTATGGCGTAAGGAGTGGAAAGCCGCGAAGAGGCTTTTTTTCTGCGCGCCGCCGGGTGGATTGCGGTTAAGGCTGGTTTTGGAGTAAGGCTGTGTGTCCCGCGCCCGAGCAGCGCGGCTATTGAAATAGGGATGTGCCTCAGGAGAGAACGTCGGAGCAACGCAAAGCCAGTATGAAAGGATTTGGACATTGACTCCTGCAACAAACACGGTGCCGTTCGTAAAATCAATTTTCCATCCGTCGGATTTCTCCAAAGCCAGCGAGTTGGCGTTTGCTCATGCGCTCGCGATCGCGCTGTTTCACAAGACCGAATTGGTGATCATGCACGCCGGAGGGGATCGTGTGGGTGATTGGGCGCAGTTTCCGCCGGTCCGGAAAACCTTGGAACGCTGGGGCGTGCTGGAGCCCGGCAGTCCTCGTTCTGCGGTTTATGAAAAGCTTTCCATATTGGTCACGAAGGTGAGTGCCAAGGGCAATCCCGTTGAGGCAAGCGTCAGGCAAATAAAAAAACAAAAACCGGACCTGGTGGTGCTCGCGACCCGCGGGCGGCAGGGATTGCCGCTCTGGCTCAAACCATCGATCGCTCAGGCCATCGCACGCCGGACCGGAGCGATGACGCTGTTTGTCCCACGCGCGTGCCGCGGCATTATTTCGATCCACGGAGAGATCCAGCTCCGGCGTATTCTGGTGCCGATCGATAATCAACCCGACCCGGGGGAGGCAGTGATACGCGCGGCCGGGGCAGCGGAGGCGTTCGGCGAGAAAGCTGTTGAAATAGTGGTGCTTCACGTCAACGGCGAAAAACTGCCGCCATACACTCGGCCCGACACTCAGAGCTGTTCGTGGAAAGAACTGAGACGGAAAGGCGATGTTGCCGGGATAATCCTCGATCTGGCTGACAATACAGACCTGATCGTCATGGCGACAGAGGGCCGGCATGGAATTGTTGATGCCATGCGCGGTAGCGTTACCGAGCAAGTCGTGCGGGCTGCGCCCTGCCCGGTTTTGGCCGTGCCCGCCGCGTGAACCAAGCCGGCTCCCCGACTCCGAGGAGTCACGTTAGGGGCTCACTCAACGCTGTTGGCACCCCTCGGTGATTCCATTTGCCTGCATTTCTCTTGATCGAACGTCGCGCCGTTGGACCAAAGTCCAATAGATGGCTCGGGCGAAAACCGCATATACTTCGCGCGGAAAATTGAAAAAAAGCGGCAGAGGAGAGAATCGTCCGCTGATTGTGGGCGGCGCACCTTCGACGGAGACCCTATGGGACGGCTGACTTCAATAGCGACTGTGGTTTTCGCGGTGATTGTCGCAGCGCTAGCGATCGCGGCAGCGAAACCGGCGGCTGCGGCGGGCGTCTCGACGCGTGGAAATGCTTCGCAAGTTGACGCGTCCGACGTAAATGGATTGGAGGACGAACTCGCGGATGTCACGCTCGACGGCCGCGTGCTGTTCAGCGTGCGAGGCTGGCCGGCTTACCCCGCTGAGGAGCGCGCGAAAACGATCAGGCGGCGTATCGAGGAGATCGCGGCCGATCCGTCTGTAGCGGTCGATTCGCTACGAACCAGCGAGTTGCAAGATCGTACAAGAATCATGGCCGGCGACCGTCTGGTGGCGGGCTTTATTGATGCCGATGGCGCGGCCGACGGCGTTTCTCGACAGCTGCTGGCTGAAAGGGCGGCGATTAAAATCAAGGCGGCGATCGCTTCGTACCGCGATGATCGCAACGCCCGCGTGCTGCTGATCAATACGCTTTACGCGCTCGGCGCCACGGCAGTGTTGGCGCTGGTGCTTTTTATCTTGCGCGGCGCGTTCCGCAAGCTCGATGCCCTCGCCGCGAGCCGGCTAAAATCTCGAATCGAGGCGTTTGAAGCGCAGTCGCATCAGATCCTTGCAGCGCGGCAAATCAGACAGGCGCTGCAAGGCTTGCTCAAAAGCGTCTACCTGCTGGCGTTGCTGGTGTTCGGTTACGTCTACCTCCACTTTGTTTTCGGCCTTTACCCATGGACCAGGCCGTTGGCAGCGCGGCTGTTGGCAATTTTTCTGGATCCGCTGCAGTCGATGGGGCTGGGGTTTCTCGATAGCTTACCAGGTCTGGCGTTCGTCATCGTGGTCGCGATCGTGACGCGTTATCTCCTGCGTTTAACCCGGCTCTACTTCGAAAGCATCGATCGCGGCGCCGTGATAATTGCCCGTTTTGATCGTGAATGGGCGCTGCCCACATACAAAATCACTCGACTGATGTTCATCGCTTTCGCGGTAGTGGTGGCCTACCCCTATATTCCCGGTTCGAGCTCCGAAGCTTTCAAGGGCGTGTCGATTTTTCTTGGCGTGGTCGTCTCGCTCGGATCGTCTTCCGTAATCGCCAATTTGATGGCGGGCTATACCATGATCTACCGGCGCGCGTTCAAGGTCGGCGATCGCATCACCGTCGATAATCTCACCGGCGAGGTGATCGAAAGGCGGCTCATGGTGACGCACCTGCGCACGATCAAAAATGAAGAGATCGTCGTGCCGAATTCTACGATTATCAATAGCAATATCATCAACTATAGCACCTTGGCGCATAGCCGCGGGCTGATACTACACACCACGGTCGGCATTGGCTACCAGACGCCCTGGCGGCAGGTCGAAGCGATGCTGAAGCTCGCGGCCGAACGCACCTCCGGGTTGCTCAAGGAGCCGGCGCCGTTCGTGTTGCAGAAATCTCTCGGCGATTTCGCGATCACCTACGAGCTGAACGCTTATTGCGACAACCCGCATGCCATGGGGCCGCTTTATACGGCGATGCATCAAAACATTCTCGACGTTTTCAACGAGCACGGGGTGCAGATCATGACGCCGGCTTATGAAGGCGATCCGGAACAACCAAAAGTAGTTCCAAAGGACCAATGGTACCAAGCACCAGCGATACCCGCTGAGACATTGGCACCCGACGGCCGCAAACCGTGACCGCCACGGCGTTTCACTTCGTGAATAGTTCGTCCTCACTCGACGATCGGGTTTGGTTTTTTTCACGCCGCGCCGATTTTTGGCTAATCTGCGGTGGAGCATCGATCGGACTGATCGCCGCGATCTTTGTCGTCTATTGGCACGGCGACCGAGAAATCGATGCGCTCGATTTCGTATTGTCCGAATTCCATTTGGGAGCGACCTACGATGCGATTATTCGGCGCCGGCTTTGGCGTGCGCGACGGATCGACGTAATCCTGATTCCGCTTGCGATATTGTCGCTGACCTACTGGTTTGCCGTTAGCAGCCAGGCGGTCTTATTGACCTCCATCGCGATGTATGGCGCGGTGTGGCACCGGGGCCGTCAAAGTCTGGGCGTCGCGCGTTTTTATCAGCGCGCCGCGGGCGGCCCTGAATCCCGCGTGCACTCTATCCTGTTTCGCGGCGCGATTTACTTGCCGATGCTCGCCGCAACGCTCGCTTATACCCATTTCGCTCCTTCGGAGTACGACGGGGAACCGTACTTTGCATTGAGTGTCGGGGCCGGACTGAGTTCGATCATCGGACTTTCTGCTCTACTGTGGGTGATCGCTTATGTGATCTGGCTCGCAACGCGACCCCGCATCCTGAGTCCCGCTCCGGGAAAAGTTCTCCATCTCGTTCATCCTGGCGAGTGGTGGGTGGTGCTCGCGCACGCCGTTGCCTTTGGCAGCGGCTACGTGTTGGGAGCCTCCAATGCATCGTATCTGTTGGTGCTCGCAGTGCACCACGAAGTGCAATATCTAGCGTTTACGTGTGCCATGGCCCGGCGGAGAACAGTTTCAAAACCGCTCTCTGGCGATTCTGCCATCGAGCATCTTGACTCGACGGATTGGCGTAGAGCCGAACGCTGGTGTCGAGGCGAAGCTAGCTTCATCGCGTCATTTCTTTTCTGGCCGGTGGTTGGTTTCATCGGAGCGCTCTTTGGGAGTTGGCTCGAGTTTCCTCCATTAGCTCCCCTCGGCGCCGGCGGGCTCTTCTGCCATTACTGGCTCGACGGCCGGATTTGGAGGGGACCGTCGGACACGTGAGCAGGATCAGTCAACGAGGAGAACACAGGATGCAATGGAAAATACTCTCGATAATAATCTCGGGGCTGGTAACGTTCGGCGGCTGCGCCAGTATCGGCCCCGGCACCGTGGCGCGCGATCGCTTTGATTACATTTCTGCGATTTCCGATTCGTGGAAATCTCAGATGCTCCTCAATTTGGTGAAGCTCCGGTACGGTGATGCGCCGGTGTTCCTCGATGTGGCTTCGGTCATCAACCAGTACGGCATAGAGGGTTCTCTTGGCTTCTCCGGCAGCTGGGCGCAGAATTCGCAACTTCCGTGGCCGTACACGGCTCTTTATAATTTGCTCGGCTCGGGCAGATATGTCGAGCGACCGACCATTACGTACGCGCCGCTGAGCGGGGAAAAATTCGCCCGCAATCTCATGACCCCGATTCCGCCGGCGGCGATTCTCAATCTGCTGCAAGGCGGATATCCGGTAGACTTGGTTCTGCCGCTGTGCGTCCATAGCATTAATGGCATCAACAGCCGTTTCGGCAGCGGCTCCCGCGCACGTCCAGCGGACCCCGAGTTTTACGAGCTAGTCGAAAGATTGCGCAATATTCAACAGTCCGGAGATCTCGGTCTGCGCGTCCGAAAAACCGGTGACCAGACCACGACCTTGCTGGTATTTAGTAGAAAACCCAACCCCGCTATAGAAGCGGATCGAGCCGCAGTGCGTCAGCTACTAGGGCTTGATCCGAAAACCGAAGAACTGAGCGTGGTCTACGGTTCAGTCGCGATGAACGACAAAGAAATTGCCATGCTGACCCGTTCGATGCTCGAAATCCTGCTCGATCTTTCTTCTTATATTGAAGTGCCAGCCGCAAGCGCTACGGAACGGCGGACATTTCCAACTCCGGAGCCAGAAATCGTGAATGGCGCGCCTGTGGCGCCGCTGATAAAAATTCTCAGCTCTTCTGGAAACCCGAGCGACGCGTTCGCCGCAGTTCCATACCGGCAGGAGTGGTACTGGATCGACGACAAAGATTTTGCTTCCAAGCGGCTCTTTTCATTTATTATGTTTCTCTTCACGCTCACTGAAACCGAGGGCAAGCCGAACGCGCCCTTGATCACCATCCCCGTGGGTTAAAAATGCATCGCCGGATCCGATCTAAAAAAATAATAATCGCTGACCTTCAGTGCGGGAATCGCCTGAGTGGTGCTGCGCGTTTTGCTCATCACGAGCCCTGATGGCGCTGCGCTCTCGCTATCCCCAGCTCTCGGCTTATTCTGTTGCCCCGACCCGACAGGCGACCGTTGGCGTAGTGGTCATTTTTTTGTTGAAAAACGCTCGCAAAAGGAGTTAAGGTCGGTCGCTATCAAGCCGTTCGTGGCCTTGCAGTGCTTTTTGTTAAACCAGGCGTGGGCGCGGCCCTCTACGGCGCGCGAGCGATCACAATAGGGGGGTATGAATATGGATTCAAAAACAGCGATGCCTAACATGTTGAAGCGCGAACGACGGCCCGTCGACGATACCATCAGTGCCGTGCCCGGCGAGTGGCGTTTCGATCAGGATGTTTCCAAAGCATTTGACTCCCATGTGCAAAAGAGCGTGCCCTTCTACGATGAGATCCAACGCATGGTCATCGAGTTGAGCGAATTTTTCGTGCGCGACCACAGCCTAGTTTACGACCTGGGTTCCTCTACCGGCACAACCCTGGATCTCCTTTCACGCGCTCATGCCGGCAAAGAGGATGCCCAGTTTATCGGGTTCGATTTAAGCGAGTTCATGGTTAAGGAAGCTCGCAAGAAGATCAACCGACCTAATGTACGGTTTCACCATAAAAACGTGATGGATGTTGAATTCTTACCGCCCGCAAATTTTGTGACAAGCTTGTTCACGATGCAGTTCTTGACGCTGGCCGAGCGGCGAGCCTTGCTGCCGCGTATAAACGAAGGTTTGATCGAGGGCGGCGGATTACTCATTGTTGAGAAGGTATCCGCTGAAAATTCTTGGTTCGAGAGCATCTGGACAGAGCTTTACTGGGACTTTAAGCGGAGGCAGGGATTTACACCGGAGCAAGTTTTAGAAAAGGCTAACAGCATACGCGGTGTTCTCAAGCCGCTCACTGCTGAGGAGAACATTGATCTGCTGTTGAACACCGGTTATCGCCAGGTTGAGATCTTTTTCAAGTGGTACAACTGGGCGGGATTTCTAGCGGTCAAAAATCAATGTACAACTCGCGGCGAACACGACGGCTTCAGGCTAAACAAAGGCGTCGACAGCCCAACTATTCTCGGTGTCCGGCAAACGAATCGCTTCCAGAAGAAGGGGCACTAGCATTGAGAGATCCGGGTGATTACGCCAGCCGTGTTCACGTCCGCAAGGACAAGACCAACGCCAGACGTGTCGCCTACCTCACGATCCTCTTGTTCGCGTCGCCCCCCGACGGGCAAGTGTTCACCGCCGGCGTCGTGTTGGTAATTGCCGGTGTTATGCTGCATGGGTGGGCGGCGGGTTATTTGGCGCGTGCGGGGTATGCCGAGCGTGAAAAGATCCTCACCGTGCGCGGTCCCTATCGACATAATCGCAACCCCTACTACTTAGCCCAGATGACCATGGATCTTGGCTTCTTTTTTCTCTCCGGCCGGCCGCTGCTTTATGTTTTCTATTTTCCCGTTATTTTTTTCATCTATCGACGGTGGGTCGTGCAGGAAGAAGCCTTTCTCGAAAGCGAATTCGGAGCCCAATATTAGGCCTTCAAAAACGCCGTGCCCCGATGGCGGTTTCGTATCAAGCCCTGGGCCGGGCGCGGATCTGAACTGAATTTCAAATGGGCTACCTTCAAGCTTAACCATGAGCTGCCACGGTCTGTGTCGCACCTGATCTTTTTAGCGGTGTTTGCGTCGTTATTTTTTTTCGGCAATCCGTTGAGCCAAGTGAGCGCCCTCTCAAAAATCACGGTGATCGCCGCAATCGCCGTATGGCTTGTTTTGCAGAACGTTTATCCGCTGGATGCTTCACAAAAAAGTCTTGGCTGGTTAACGTTTGCCCTGTGCGTTGCTGCAGGAGCGATTTTATTTCTGATCTACGCCCCGGTATGGCAACCGTGGTCTGGAATAGCGGCATGGATCGCCATTGCTGCGGCGCTATGTCTCGGATTGCTTTTTTGGGCTGGCATGTCGCCGGATCGGAGCGGTTCTCCGGGTAAAAGTCGTTCGTGGTTCACTCGGCCGATTTGCCACTGGTACGTGCTCACTTTGGCCCTCGGCATGATGTCGTGCACTCTAGGCGGGGTATGGCTCGGAATCGTGGTGCCATTTACCGTCTGGGCGCTGCAATTCACGAATTACCTCTCCATTCCTGCCGTCCCACGCCGGGCCGATTTCGGTCTCGCTGTCACGATCCTGCTTGTTAGCATAGGCAGCCTTACGGTGGCCCGCGAGCTAACATGGATGGTCGATTAGAAGCCGCGGTCTACGTTAACCAGGGATATTTTCACTTACGCAACGCGCCTGCGGAGAGAATGTTTCTCGCGGAGCAGCCCGACGTTTTCTCGGACAGGTGCCAAAATTGGCGTTGAACTCGTGCTCGGGCGTCCGCGCCTGTGTTCGCTCGGTGATACAAGCGTATGCAATTTGCGTATTGGACTAAAGTCCAATACCGGTTTCATCCGTCTCTCTGCTATCAAGATCTATCCGTTGACATCGCGCAGTTCAAACTTGCTTCCATGAGGAGCGCTGTCTTTGGGCGCAACCTCGAACGCTACAGGAGGAGAAATGAGCAGGCCAATTGTTTTACAGCTTATCGCCACGGCGTTATTGTTGGCGGTGATCCACTTCGCCCCGACAAGTTTGGCACAGACGAAGGCGCCAGCGAACGATAAGCCGGCGAGTAATCTGGAAATCATTCATGAAAAGCTCAAGGCCGATAAAAAACTGATCGTTTCAAAGTATATGGATTTGACCGAATCGGAGGCCGCCAAATTCTGGCCGGTTTACGACGAGTACCAGAAAGATTTGCAAGGCAGCAACGAGAGATTGCGCAAGTTGCTCGAAAGCTATGCGGCTGATTATCGCAACAAGTCAATGACCGACGAGAAAGCCAAGAAGCTTCTCGACGAATGGATATCTTTCGAGCAAGACGAGGGCAAGCGTCGGAGCGCGTTTGCTCCCAAGGTACTGGCAGCGCTGCCGGCCAAAAAAGCGGCGCGCTACCTGCAGATCGAAAACGAATACCGGATTATGCTGCGCTATGACCTCGCGACGACTGTGCCGCTGGTTCAATAGGGAGGCGTAATGAACGGATTCCCCCAACGGCACCTTTTTCAAAAGGGGCCGCGCCGGAGACCGGGGGATATGGGTGCCTATTCGCATTTTCATAAAACTCTGAGGAGTAACATCAGGAGTAACACGATGAAGTCTAATTTCAGGCGAGCAGAATTCACCGTTCCGGGCGCGATAATCAGGTTGGGGTTGGCGGTTTTAGCGATCACTTTTGCGATGGCCTTATCGAGCGTCTCGCTGGCGGCTAACAGAGCATCCATTGACCGCGATGCCAAGGCAACATTGGACAGACTTTACAAAAACAATCCGGGGGCAAAAGCATTGGGCGACAAGGCAGTCGGTGTTCTGGTTTTTCCGAGCATTGTTAAAGGAGGCTTTATTATCGCAGGCCAGTTCGGTGACGGGGCATTGCGTAAGAACGGCAAGTCCGTCGCCTATTACCGGTCGTTAGCAGCTTCCTACGGTTTCCAGGCGGGAGCTCAGGCGTTCGGCTACGTTCTGTTCTTTATGGATGAGGACTCGCTGCGCTACCTCGACAACAGCGCCGGCTTTGAGCTAGGCACGGGACCAAGCCTGGTGGTGCTCGATTCCGGCTTCGGCAAAAACTTTTCTACCACAACGCTGCAAAAGGGTATCTACGCTTTCATCTTTGACCAGAAAGGTCTGATGGGTGGTGTAGGCATTCAAGGAACGAAAATCACCAAAATCAATCCGAATCCGTAGCTGACAGGTTCAAAACGTTTAAATCGTTCAAGTCGTTCAAGCGGTTGTACGGACAATCCAGGAGAAATTCAATGACGCTACAGGTGACGAAAATAATCGGTGCTGTGTTGAGCTTGGCATTGTTCGGGCTTGAGCCGATTGTGCTGGCTCAGGACAAGCCGGCCGACAACATGCAAATCTTACGTGACAAGATCCGGGCCGACAAAAAGCTCGTGGTCGCGACCAATATGGAGCTCACGGAGTCGGAGGCCAAAGATTTCTGGCCGATTTATGAGCAATACCAGAAGGACCTGCAAAAAATAAATCAACGGATGGCGAATTTGCTGGAGAGCTATGCCGATGATTTTCGGAACAAATCACTCACAGATGACAAGGCGAAAAAGCTCATCGATGACGCTCTCGCGATCGACCGGGCAGAAGCTGATCTGAAGAGCACCTACGCGCCAAAGCTCAGCAAAGCCTTGCCGATCAGAAAAGTCGCCCGTTATCTGCAGATCGAAAATAAGATCAGAGCTGTCGTAAAGTACGACATCGCCTCGGGAGTTCCGCTGGTCAGATAGCGTTCGAGCCCAAACAGTTTCCATTCGTATCCGTACTTGCTCGAGGAGGATCCTTATGAGGCAAATAAAGATCGTGCTTGCGGTTTTTTTGCTCGCTTCGGGAGGCCGCTCGGCACTCGGCCAGCAACTGGATGGCACGCTCAAGAAAATCAAGGACTCGAACACGTTCACGCTCGGGTATCTTACTTCTGCGCCGCCGTTTTCCTTTCCCGGGCCGGATAAAAGACCGGTTGGCTACTCCATCGATCTTTGCACGCAGATCGCGAGCAAGATTCAGGATCAGCTCGGCACCACTCTAAAACTGAACTGGGTCCCCGTCACGACCGACACCCGCCTGGACATGGTGGCATCGGGAAAAGTCGACATCGAATGTGGAACGACCACGGCCAGTTTGTCGCGTCAAGAGCGAGTCGATTTTAGTTTGATGACGTTTGTGGATGGCGGCGGCCTACTCACTAAAAAGGA
>JBIOXP010000546.1:0-7476 GCA_044869705.1 Binatia bacterium
CCGGGCATGATTCAAGTAGCGTCTCAAATCGATATCCTACCATATGCGCTATAATGTTGATGTCTGAGAGAGCGAAGTCCGGCTGCTTTTAATTCTTGGTATTCCTAGTGGCGACTCACGGCAGTACCAGGATTTGTTGGACGGGCTTGTCAGCGGAATCGAACCTGGCCAGCTTCCATTTGGCAGATTGTTTCAGGCAGATCGGCGTGCTTCTCGCTCTTATATTGGGGCGCGATCGCATTCCACGCTATAGGCATGGATTTGCCGGCTTTCATCCGAGTGAACAATTCCTTGAAGAAGCGGCAAAAAGAATCGCCGCGACGGTTCAAGGTCCAAACCAGATTGGCACGGTTTGGACCCGGCAATTTCGATGCGGCGATGCTGCGGTCGGCGGGATTACTCGATGCAAGCACCACAATCGAAGCGCCTGCTCTGTCGGCGAGATGCCGGATCGTGAGTTGTTTCCCAACTGCCAACGAGCCGTCGGATGCTATATCGGCGTACACGAATAGAACATTGCATTTGGGTATTTCGTAACCGGTGCCGATTTCCAGTTTAGAGAACAATAGACCGAGAGCGGAACGGTCTTCAGCGATCAGAGGTGCGAATAGCTCACCACCCACATTAAAAAAGCCGATGGTTGGGTCAGCGATAACCTGATTGCGCGACGAAAGGTTAAATAAAGCGCATAAGCTGCCAAAGCTCCCATGAACAGATAGATCAATATCGTTTCCAACCTTCGCGCTCCCCGGTCAGAGAATTGCTTTTCCGAGCGTAGTATACCGGATCTGAGCTTTTTGGGAGCGAAATTTTGCGGAAATTGTTGCTGATGATACGGCTCGCGCTAAACAAGCGTGCGATCTCTGGCCGGATCCAGACTAGGCGGAATCGATACTTTGTCAGCAGATTGTTATTCGCGCGCCGGCAATTTGGGGTAGAGCAACTGCCAGCGCTCGTTGCCGATAACCGTTTTGAGCTTGCCGATTACTCTTTCATAGGCTGGATCACGGTAGACGATTGCTGCCCGGCGGAGCAGCGGCGCGAGTTTCTCCGGCTGGAATCGAATAATTTGCGGATAGCTCCATTTTTTTTCGCCCGTGGCGAATGGCACTAGCCAATCCAAAGCTCGTCGAATGCTGCGTTGCTCATCGCTGCGGGGATTCCAGAGATCAATGCTCAACTGCGCTGCCATGGAAGCCGCCTCGAAAAACGCTTGCAGATTGAAAACGGAGTAATCCCACGCTCTCGTGCGTGTCAGCTCGCGCGCTTGACGACCCTCCGCGTCAACCTGTGCGATGATGCGCTTACGGTGAAACTCACTGAGGATCTCTTTCGCGAGCTCGTCGCGCGCTGTGGAGATCGCGAGCGCGGCAACCTGAAGGTCGTACCATGTGCCGTGATTGTTCTCCGCTCCCGCTTCCGCCTTGCCTTCCGGACTTTCGACCAGCCAGCTGAGATAATGTTTCTTCCAGTCTAGCCACGGTTGCCGATCCCGGGCGAGCCATGCTTTCGAATCGTCGAGCAGCGAGACGAAATCGATAAGCTCCGCAAGCTCATGGGTCTCGATGATACCGGCGCCGCGACCGGTGTTTCGTCCGGGGACGGCTTGCGCGTATTTCAGGTGCGGGTTCATCTTGGTCGCCGGATCTAAAAACCAAACGCGCAAAAGCTCTGCCGCATGGGCAGCATAATCCTCACGCGCAGTAAAAAAATAGCCGAGCGCAAGGGTCTCCACGGTTTGCAACATCTTTTCGAGACGCCGTCGATCGGAGCTCCGATTGCGTTCCGGGTTCACTTCACCGTCACGACGAATGAAAGGAAGTCCGTTCGGTGTGGCTGGGTTCGGCCACCAGTATGGGGCGATGCTCATGTAATCATGTTTGTCGTCACTTGGCGGCGAGAGATTTTTTTCGGTTACGGACAGCGGCTTTTCATCGAGCGCCCGCCCGGCGTCAGCGTTCAGCTTGGTAAATGCCGGAATAAAAGCCGGATCACGATTCTGCAGCCGTTCTCTTATCCGGATCAAGCGGTTCGCATCCAAAAGCACCAGACGCGGTGATCCAGCTGCAAGCGCGCCACTTTTAAGCGCGATCAGGACGAGAAAGGAAGTTATCGATAACAAGCAGATGCGCTCGACGGATCGTCGTCGTGTCATGATGTTTTACGCCTAATGCGCGGCAGTCAAGCCAAGCGTTACAATGCGCTGAACCAACCGATTGTAGTTGAGGCCCGCCTTCTCTGCCGATTGGGCAAATTCATCGTCGCGATCGAGGTTCGGGTTCGGGTTGGCTTCGAGGATGACGATCTCGCCTTCCGGCGTCACACGCAGATCGATGCGCCCGTAACCGCGAATGCGCAGAGCTCTGTACACGGCTTTGCAGATCTTGACGATGCGCTGCTGAATGCCATCGGCGAACGGCTCGGCGAAGACGTTCTGAATTCCCCAGCGCTTTCGGTATGCATCATCCCATTTGGCTTTGAAGGTCGAAAATTTGGGCTGGCCTTCGGGAACTTCGGTAAAAATGACTTCACGGAAGGGAAACACGCGCAAGCGCTCGTTGCCGAGAAGGCTCACATAAATCTCCCTGCCGTCGATGTATTCCTCGACCAGCGCCGTCTGATTCATCTTCTCGTGAATGAAACGAACGCGTTCCTCGAAGGCTTCATCGGACTCGACAAAGGAATCGAGGGAAATTCCATAGGACGCTTCTTCTTCAGCGGGCTTGATAAAAAGTGGAAACTTTAGCCGAGAGGGACGTTTGATGGCTGCTCCGGGAGAGAACACGGCGAAGTTGGGGACGCGAATGTTGTGATAGGCGAGAAGCTCCTTGGCCATGCCTTTGTTTTTGCAAAGCGTCAGTCCGGTGGGGCTCGAGCCGGTGTAGGGAACACCCATCATCTCGAGCAGGCCGGCGACGTTCCGATCGTAGGCTGAAACCGCGTTGAAATGTTCTGTGAGGTTGAAAACCAGGTCGGGCGGATTGTTCTTGATTTCATCGATGATCATGCCCGGCTCGTCGTAAACACCGATGGTTCGGACATCGTGCCCGAGTTTTTTTAGAGCATCGATGACGTGGGCTTCCGCCGCCCAATCATCATTGGTTTGCAACTCCTTGGTGAAATCCTGATTGGCCGGTGGCGTGCCGGCGGTATCGAACAACACCAGCACTTTATGCCGCTTGCGTGCTCGGGCCATGATCAAGAGTCTTTGAATTTGCCCGTGAGCCGGTAATGGCAGGCGAGGGTTGCCAGGTAAGCGGCAATCTCCACGGCCGCCGACTGCGCTTTGAGGCGGAGGTCGAGCTCGGCGCAGCGATCGGTCAATCCCCGCAGCAAACGATTGATCGTGAATTTCGGCTCGCCCGTCCAGGCGGAGACCGCGCTCAGAATCAACTTGGCCGAGCGCCGCAAAAAAACCGCGGCGCGCTCCCCGTTGGGCGCGGCGGCGGCATCGACGAAAAGCTTTTTCAGATCGGCGTCGAAAAAATCGGGAAACTCCTGAGCGTAAATTCGCCGGCGCCGTTTGTAATGAGCTTCGAGTCGGGAGCGAAGACGGGAAGCATCGCTGATCCGAGCCTTGGATAAGACGAGGGGCGGCCTGCCGGCAAGCTTGCGCATCAGCTCATCGACATATTCGAGTTTTTCCAAAGCCTTCCAACCGCGATACTGCTGGCGCCAATCGAGATCGGGAGTCAGCCAGATCGCAACGGTCTCGGCGAAATCCTCCTCCGGGTGGCTTTGCGCGTAGTAGCCTTCCAAGTGGCGGACAAATCGCCGGCTATAAGGTCGAGCGCGAAAGCTTTCCGAATATTCGAGCGAAGCCGGTCCGAACATCTTTTGCCATCGTCGGTCTTTCTCCAGCAGGTAAGCATGGTTGAGAACGTGCCCCATCTCATGACGCAGCAGACGCATGCACCAAGGCTCGGTGCCGCCCTCGACTTCCATCATCATCTTTTCCTCGAGCTTTTTCAGTCGCGGGTGCGCCAGATAAAATGGAATAGCGATGGTGGTGCTGCCTTCGGGACAAAACCACTCGTCGCCGAGATAGCATAGCGGTTTGACCGCAATGCCTTTTGCGGCGAGTTCCGCATAAAATTTGTCGATGCGCGCCTCGAGCTCCGTTCCCGCGATTTTAAGCTTCAAATCGCAGATCCGCATCTGCAGCAGTTGTTCATCGCTCATGCTGCCGATATCGGGCGGCGTATCCGGCGCTTTCGCCGGCACTGCTCGTTCGGGTTCTTGCGCATCCATGGAGTCTGTCAAAGGAGTATGGAGTGCTGCGTTGATGAAGTGTGGGAGATGGGTTGAATGCTTTGCCCGTTTGATTACGAGTAAGTGTCAGGCCAACGGCGCCGAGTTCTCGTTCACTCGACTGATAAGTCTTTCGATCGTATCGACGGCCGCGAAGAAGAAAGATTTCTCGTCGCCTTCGCTCGTCGAAATGACCATGAGTAATCCTCGTTTCGTCTACATCGCGAGCATCACTTTGCCGAAATGTTCGCGCCCTTCGAGATAGCGCTGCGCGGCGCGCGTTTCCGACAGCGGGAATGTCTTGTCGATAATCACGCTAAATTTTTTGTCGCTGACCAAGCTTAAAATTTCGTCGAGTTGCTTGAAGTCTTCGGGCTTCTCCTTCAGGTAATTGGTGATCGAGAACCGTGTCGCTTTTCGACCTTCGCTCAATGCCGGCGGTTTCTCCGGAATCGCTCCAAATGCTCCGCCAATCGAAACCAGCCGACCTCCCGGCGCCAGTGCCTGCAAGCTCTTTTCGTACACGTCGCCGCCGATCATTTCGAGTACGACATCCACGCCGCGCCCGGCGGTGGCGCGCATCACCTCGGGCAGAAAATCCTTTTGCGAAACAACGATGGTGACATCGGCGCCGAGCTCGCGGAGGCGCCGCGCTTTTTCTTCGCTGCCGGTGGTTGCGATCACTTTTGCATTGCAGCGTTTGGCGATTTGAATCGCCGCCGTACCAACGCCGCTGCTGCCCCCTTGGACGAGCAGCCATTCACCGGCTTTGAGATGGCCATCCGTTTTGAGACCAAACCAAGCAGTGAGAAAGGTGGTAGGTATAGCAGCAGCCTCTCTCGTCGTGAGGCCGCGGGGAATAGGCCGAACCTCGGTCGCTTTTGCGATCGCGTATTCGGCGTATCCGCCGAGGCTTGGATATGCCACGATCCTCTCGCCGACGGTAAATTCGCTCACGCCATCGCCAAGCTTCTCGACGGCGCCTGCGAGCTCGCGCCCGGGGACGACTGGCAGCTGATCGGGCGAAATGCGGTAAGCGCCCTTGCGCAAGCTCAGGTCGGCGCGATTGAGCGACGCGGCCTCGACCTTGATTAGAATTTCGCCGGTTTTGGGTTGGGGCACTGGCACTTCTTCGTATTGCAGAACATCTTCGGACGGGCCGAAGTTATGAATGCGCACCGCTTTCATGAGTTCGCCTCCTTGCAATCGCTTGAAAAGAGCCTAGGCAAGCCGGCGCAATCTGTCAATGGAAGGCAATCGTTGCGCGATCAGGCGATTATCTCGAGGGTACGTAAACCAGGTCGTAAGTCTGTGGATCGAAGACTTGCACTCACGCTTCCAAGATCAACGTGACCGGACCATCGTTCACTAGCGCAATTTTCATATGCGCTCGAAACTCGCCGCTTGCCACTTTTAGCTCGGTCTGACGTAGCCGCTGGATGAAATGGTCATACAAGCGTTTGGCAGTTTCCGGAGGCGCGGCGGCGCTGAACGAAGGGCGGTTTCCTTTGCGGCAATCGCCATAAAGCGTGAATTGTGACACCACAAGCAGCTCGCCGCGGATGTCTCGAACCGAGCGATTCATCTTGCCCTGCTCGTCTTCGAAAATGCGCAGACTGCCGATTTTGGAGGCGAGAATTTCGGCATTCTTTGCGCCGTCATTCAGGCCGATGCCAAGAAGAATGCACAGGCCCGGGCCAATCGCGCTAACCATCACGTCGCCGACCGAAACACGAGCTTCACTCACCCTTTGAATTACCGCTCTCATGAGTGCTGGAAAATGTCCGAACGCTCACCCGGAATCGTTAAAAAAAATCCGCGAAGCAACCCGTTTCTACTTCGGCGAGTGTTAACAAAGAGCCACAGTGACAACAAGCCGCGAAGCGCTAGCGGCAAGTTGCATGCGCTCCGGTATGCCCTCCCGACGCGGACGCGGATCCGGCGCACTGAGGCGCTGAACCGTCGTTACGTGCTGTATTCCCCGAATGCGATCTGCTAGCTTGAGGGGCGATGTATCCGATTCTTTTTCAATTCGGCCCGCTGACAATTTATAGTTTCGGTGCGTTGATGGCAGTGGCGGCGCTATCGGCGGCGTGGGTTGTTCATGCCGAGCTAAAGCGGCGCGGTTATAACACAGAGCTCGCATCGACGATCGTCTTTGCCGCCGCCATTGGCGGACTCCTCGGCGCGCGTCTCCTTTTCATTATCGAGGAATGGGACAATTTCGTGGCCGCGCCCATGAAATATATTCTCACCGGCGCGGGATTTACCTGGTACGGCGGTTTTTTGGGCGGCGTTATCGCGGTTTCTTGGGTGATCAAAAAAAACAAGATCCCCTGGCTGGTGGGGGCTGACATTGCCGCGCCGGCGCTTGCGCTCGCCTACGGCGTCGGCCGTATCGGGTGCCACGTTGCCGGCGACGGAGATTGGGGCAAGGTTACCGATGTGCCCTGGGGTGTGGCGTATACCCGGGCGATCATTGGCTGGGCCGATCCCAACACGGGTATTCCGTATCCGCCGGGAGTTCGGGTCCATCCGACACCGATCTATGAATTTATCGAAGGTGTAATCGTATTCGGCATACTCTGGCCGTTAGGCAAGAGGAATTACGCGCCGGGGACCATAGCTTGGCTGTATCTGATCCTCGGCGGAATCGCGCGGTTTGTTGTCGAGTTTTGGCGCATCAACCCTCCCCTCGCATTCGGTCTCAGCGAAGCGCAGTGGTTCAGCCTGATCCTGATGATTCTCGGTTTTATCCTGCTGGTTACTCGCGGCGTGAGGAACTCGACATACCCATCACCCCGTTCTACATGATTCCGCACGCACGCACCTTGTGTGCTACTCGGGAAATGGGTTATCCGGCTGTTCTGAGTAGGTAGCCCGCGCTGCCCTATCGAAGGATCCGCGCTGCCCTCGTTACACGGCCTTCGGCCGTTACTCCGGACGGCCGGGGTCCCGAGTATCCCCGGAGGCCGAGCAGCGAAGGGCTCGGGAATCCGAAACAAGCCGAACACTCCGGTGCGCCCGGCAAGGCTGCCGTATCGCAGAACCCGCGGCGAATCGATTCGCGCCGATTCAATGTGATATATGCACTCACAGCGGTGTCGAGATCCTGAGCAGAGGGGGTTCGCATGATTTGTCGGATCTTGGTTGTTTTTGTATTCGGCGCTAGCAGTTTTCCGCTAGCGCCATTCGCCCAAGAAAAACCGCTGCAAAAATTCCGCA
>JBIOXP010000547.1:0-6507 GCA_044869705.1 Binatia bacterium
CGTTCGATGGTGAATTTTGCCGGGCTCGTCGTCCGCGCAGATTCGCCAGTGCAGGTGCCGCAGCAATTCGCCAACGTGCAGATCGGCGTGCCTTTTTATAGCGGCACACACTATCTCTGCCTGCAGATGCTGGAAGGTTTCGTGCCGCGCGAATTGATCAAGATCGGCCGCGTGCCGAACGGCTCCAATTACCGCTTCAAAATGCTCATGGACAAAACCATCGAAGCGACCACCCTCACCGAACCGTATATTTCTCTGGCTGAGAAGATGGGTTGCCGTGTGGTCATCTCGGGATTCCACCACGGCACCGACGTGGCGTCGGAGCGCGTCGACGCCGAAACCTATGCAGCCTTCAATCGCGCGATCCGTGAGGCCGTGCGACGCATCATGGCGAACCGGCGAGCGTATCTGCACTATTTCATCGACTACTACCGCGATCGCGATCCCATGATCAGTCAGCTCACCGTCGACGATCTGCGCGAGAGTCGGCTTTATCTTGTCGATCCGGCGCCGATTCCGCCCGATGAACTACAACGGACGTACGACTGGATGAAGAGCTGGGGTTTTCTCGAGACCGCTCCGTGCGCGACGAATCTCGTCAACGTAAACGCGTAGCACCGTTACCAACCAGCTCCTGGAGCCGCCGACTTCGAGGCGCTGAAACTAATCGGCTAAGCTCATGATTCGCCGCTTACTCCTCCGGAAAGGCGGCGAATTTTTTTTATCGCCTCGCTATTCCGAACTTGCGGATGCCGAGGTCGGCACTCTCAGGAATTGGAGTGCCTGCACCGATCCGCGTATGAAAGCCAACCCTGCTCGATCGTAGCGGTGCAGCGATCACTTCGCTGCGGATCTGGTTAATTGCTTTTCGGGAACTTTGCCGGTATAGCGCAGCACGAACGTGCCCCACTTGTCGTCGTTGAGGTAAATATTCCCCCGTGTGTCGACCGCGACTTCTTCACTCCAGTTGATCGGCGAAGCATGGGCCCCTGCATGTTCAGGCAAGCCCGGCCGCTCCGGCGGCATAAAATAGCCTACCTCTTTCGGCAGCTGCGGATCGCTGATGTCGAAAATTCTTAGACCCGCATTAAAATAGGCAACGTAGATCAGATTGCCGGGCTGCTGCACGGCGGAATTATGGATTTCCTGATTGGTGTTGTGTGGCCCAAAGCGTCCGCCCTTCTCGCAAAAATTTTTATAGGGCGCGTTTTTCGGCGGCACCGGCGTCGGGAAAATCGAGATGAGGCGCGGCTTGGTCGGATCGCTGTTATCGATCAGCCCGGCGAAGTTCATGCCCTTGTCGCGACAGCGCTCATCCATCGCTTCCGAGCTTACATAGACGAGCTTGCGATCCCACAGTGGCAATGTCGTATGCAGCGATTGACTGCCGACGCTCGCGAACGGCGGCGTGATCTGAAGTTTGCCGATCAGCTTCGGCTGGGTCGGATCGCTGATATCCAGATTGATGACGTCGGGCATATAGCCGGTGGTCAACATTTTGCCGTCGGGGCTGATATTGGCGGGTCCATGGAAACCGTTGACCGGGCCGGTAGGAGTTTCTCCTTCTTTCTGACCGGGCTGCCACCATTTGCCGACTTCTTTTGGATTCGCGGGGTCGCTCACGTCGACGATGACGAGAATTTTATTCCTGAAGCCCGGATAGCTGGTGGAGAGATAAGCGTATTTCCCGCCGGGATAGGAATTACGATGCGCGCCTCTGGTGCCGGTTCCCCAACGGGTGATCTCTTTCGGATCGACCGGATCGCGAATGTCCCAAAAGATCACGTCGGGTCCGTCAGCCGGATTGCGGCGGTCGAGGGAAGTGATCATCAGGTTGTCATGAACCGTGACCTGTGAGGTGATCCAATCCTTCGGGCCAGCAAACGGGATGAACTTGACGAGTTTCGGATTGGCAGGTTGGGTGACGTCCAAGATGCTCCAGCCAAGGTCGAAGGAATGCCCCATGTAGAGGTACCAACGCCCGTTCGGCGCCCGGTTAAGGGCCATTTTGAAGGCGCCGTAACGGCCGCCCAATCCCGAAAAGCCGACCACTTTGACGTGTTCGCTTTGTCCGCCGGCGGGAATGGCATCAGCGCGGAGGGAACTCGAACTCACGAACGAAAATACGCATGCGGCGATGCTGAGGATGAAGCCGTGTATTCTATTGATCGAGCGCCGTTTCATCATCTTCTCCTTCCAAACTCCTGTGCGCCTCACATTATCGACAGATTCTTGAGCACGGTTGCTGGTATACGAGCAATGTTGCTTGCGATCAAGTTGCCACCAAGCGCATCAAGGCCAACGCGCGTTCTGCAACATTGCACGATACCATCCGGGTTTTCGACGAATTCCACGCAGCGCTCAAATTCTCCGTGGGGCGCGCCACCCGCAAATGGCCTTTCGCTAAAGCTGCTAAGTTTGACGTTAAACCGGCTTATCGGCTACCCTCCGTCCTCACCATGATCTGAGCGTGTGGCGGTCGTATTTTCGCTAGCGCGAGAAACGACCGAAGACGTCCAAGACCTTTGGCCCGGAGGCGCCGTTAAATGCTTCAGTCAAGGAGTTTCATCACTGCCGCGCTGCTTTGCCTCTACTGTGTGGTGACGGCCGATGCGGCGGAAATTCCCGCACCGCGAGATGTTGTTTATCCCGGCACGCTGACGTTGAGCGTCGATCTGACCGATGTGGAGCGCCGACTTTTCGCCGTGCGCCAGTCGCTGCCGGTGAAGCCGGGACCTTTGACGCTGCTTTATCCGCAGTGGTTGCCGGGCACCCACGGGCCCACCGGTCCGGTAAACTTGCTTACAGGTCTGGTCATGACGGCGCGCGGTCGGCGTTTGCCGTGGATGCGTGATCCGCTCAACGTGTATGCATTCCACGTCGATGTGCCAGGCGGCGTGGATCGGCTCGATCTCGAGTTTCAATTCGCTTCGCCGCAGATCGCCGAGCAGGGGCGAATTGTCGCCACGCCGGAAATCTCGGGCTGCAGTGGAACACGGTCGTGCTTTATCCGGCCGGCTACTATACGAGCAGAATATCCGTCAAGGCGGAGATTAAGCTACCGGCGGGCTGGCAATTCGGCACGGCACTGGATGTGATCTCCCGCCGCATATGTCCGCAGCCGCCGAGCGAGACGGGCCCAAACTCCAACTCATTTTCACACGGCGCCGCTATCGCGAGCGGAACGGCCGCGGAGTGCGTTGAGTTCGCGCCCACTTCACTCGATACCTTGGTGGACTCTCCGTTGTTCGCCGGCCGTTATTATCAGCGCGTCGATCTCGATCCCGGTTCAGACGTCCCGGTGTTTGCGCATATAGTCGCCGATCAGCCGTCCCAGCTCGAAATCAAGCCCGAGCAACTCTCGGCATATCGCAAACTGATGAAAGAGGCGTATGCGCTTTACCGGACGCGCGCGTTCGATCGCTACGATTTTTTGCTCGCGCTCAGTGAGCACTTCGGCGGCATCGGTCTCGAGCACCATCGCTCCAGCGAGAATGTCCACCGGCCAGGACACTTCAGCGAATGGGAAAAGAATGCTCCCGGGCGCGATCTGCTCGCGCATGAGCTGACCCATTCCTGGAACGGCAAGCGTCGCAGACCGGCAGACCTTTGGACGGCGAACTTCAATATGCCGATGCAGGACTCGCTGCTCTGGATGTATGAAGGCCAGACGCAGTATTGGGGCATTGTTCTGACGGCCCGATCCACGCTGTGGCCGGAGCCCGTAGCGAAAGAAGTGCTGGCCAATATTGCCGCGCTCCATGAACGGAATCGGCCGGGCCGGCTTTGGCGCAATTTGCAAGATACCACCAATCAGCCGATCCTCGGCGGTCGCCGATCACAGCCCTTTCCGAGCTGGCAGCGCACGGTGGATTACTACAACGAAGGCGTTTTGCTCTGGCTGGATGTGGACAGCAAGCTGCGCGAGCTTACCGGGAATAAAGCCTCGTTGGATGATTTCGCGCGCGCTTTTTTCGGCATGAAAGATAAAAGCTTCGAGGTAGTCACTTACACCTTTGACGATATCGTCAAGACACTGAACGCAGTTTCTCCGCACGACTGGATGGACTTTCTCCGAAAACGATTGGATGGACACGGCCCCGAGGCGCCCCTGGACGGCTTGACGCGCAGCGGTTGGAAGCTCGGTTTTCGTGAAGAGCCTTCGTCGTTCCAGAAAGCGATCGACGAGCTGGCCAAATCGCAAAACCTGGCGTTCTCGCTCGGTCTCGTGGTGTCCACCCGGGAGAGAGGAAATATCAGCGAGGTCGTTTGGGACAGTCCGGCATTCAAAGCGGGGCTGACGACGGCGAGCAAGCTGATTGCAGTCAATGGGCAAGAGTTTGCGCCGGAGGTCCTGCTCGCCGCGATCCGCGCCGCCAAGGGAAGCGGTCAGCCGATCGAGCTACTGGTAAAGACCTTCGATCGTTATCGAACGGTGCAGGTGCCGTACTTTGAAGGTTTGCGCTATCCCTATCTCGAGCGTATCGACGGCACGGAAGACCGGCTCACGACGATTTTAAAGCCTCGCACCTGAAGAACTGCGCCTTCCAGGAATCCAGGGCGAAGAGCGTTCACTGAAAACACCCTCAAAGATCGAGAGCTTTGCGCACCTGCTCCACCAAGACGGACGGCGGCAGTGACGCGTCTAGAGTGAGCGCGGTTTGCGGCGGCTCGAGCGTGTCAAACTGGCTTTTTACCAGCGCGGGGTTCATGAAATGGTTCTTGCGATCTTTTAGCCGCCGTTCGATCAGGGCTCGACTGACCGCCAGATGAACAAAGACGACCCGATCGTCGACTCTCAGGCGCGCGCGGTACGAACGTTTTAAAGCGGAACAGGCCAGAATGCCATGGTCCTGGCGTTCCAAAGCCCGCTCAATCAAAGCACGGAGCCGGTCGAGCCACGGTGCTCGATCTCGATCGGACAGGGCTTCGCCGCGGCGCATTTTTTCGACGTTTTCTTCCGAGTGAAAATCGTCGCCCTCATAGAACGGCCAGCCGAGTTCTCCGGCGAGCAACTTGCCTATTGTGGTTTTTCCCGCGCCGGCTACGCCCGTCAAAATGATAAACAAAGCCTTACCGCCGAAATTGGACTAAGCGATACTAGCTACCCGCTGCGGCTCTTTTAAGATCGGCGCCGAGCTTGATGTTTTCGCATCGCGTCACGCTCACGTTGAAATCATATGCGGGTGATCGGAACTGGCTCAGAGCGAACTGCTGGCCTTCGGCGCGGCTCGCATGGATGCAATCCTCGGGGACATGAACGATATAGTTTCGGATATGGAAGCCGATCACCGCATGGTAAACGCAATTGTTCGAGCCGATGCCGGTGACGACGATATGATCGCGGCACGGGCGTAAGTCGAAATTCTTCAGCTCCGCTTCCATGGAGGTCTGATAAAAGCAGTCGTGGGAATATTTTTTGACGACCACCTCAGCGCGCAGCGGCTTGAGCTCTGACACGAACGCGACGGCGGGAGTGTCATCGATGAGCGAGTACGCTTTGCCGAAGAAAGTGAACTCGGGATGGTCTTTGGTTCTGACCGATTGAACATGAATAATTTTTCCATCCACCTCGCGAAATCGATCCAACAAGGTTCGGATCTTCGCGATCACGGGTTTGACACCGGCGCCATGCCGTTCACAGCCTTCAGCTTGCATGTCGACGATGACAAGAGCCGAGTGTCGGGGTGAAAGCTCGATCGTTGGTTCAGGCATAAAGAACCTCCAAAAGTGACCGACTGTTCCTTACTGGCGCGCGAGCGCTCGCGTCAAGTAGATCTCATCAAAATATCTCTGCGGCGGATCCGAGATATCGATTTGTTTCAGAAGAGCGGCGATGTTTTCCGTTTTTAGGCGGATGTCGAGATCGGCCGCGTAGTAATCCAGGGCCTTTCTCTCGATGCCAAGATCACCGCGCAGGCCCTGCCGCATACCGAGTGCGACGGCTTTCTCCTTGTCACGCCGGATCAGCTCCATTGCTCTTTGGAGAGCTCTCAAGAATCTTACGGTCTTATCGGGGCTCACCGCCGCAAATTCTCGGGTTGAAGCCACGATCGTCGAGGGAATCTCGGTCAACGTCTCGCGCGTGTCGAGCAGCATCGTGAAGCCGTCGTTCTCGGCTTGGACTCGTTGTCCGGGAGTGAGTGGCACCGCCTGGACTCTGCCCGTTTTGAGAGCGGCGATGCGCGCGGCCGGTCCGCCTTCGATGTTCAGCACGAAAAAATCGCGATCCTTGATCAACCCTTTGCGCCGGAGCGATTCCACGACCGTAAATTCTCCCATTCCGCCAATCCCCGTGATGCCGATGGTCTTTCCTTTCAAGTCCGCCACCGTTTTTAACTTTTTGTCAGCCATGAGCGCATAGCTCATTCGGTTCAAATGGCCGCCAACAACGATGACGGGAGCGCCGCGCGCGATGCCCCGCAAAATCGCCACCGCACCGGCGATCACGAAATCAGCTTGACCGCTCATGAGCAGCGCCATCATGATCGGTCCGCTGCTCGATAG
>JBIOXP010000548.1:0-8857 GCA_044869705.1 Binatia bacterium
GCGTTTCTGCCGATCTATGTGACTCAGGACAAAGGTTTTTTCAAAGACGAGGGATTGGATGTTCTGGTAGTGATGTTCAATGCCGGTGCGACCAATTTGCAGGCCATGATTGGCGGTGACGTACAGATCATGGCAGGGGGTGTGCCGGAAACGGTGCTCGCCAGGGCGGGGGGCGTGGATATCAAGAACTTCTGGGCGATCTCGAACGTAATGCCGTTTCAAATCTACGGCGGCGCCAAATTGAAATCGTTGGAGCAAAGTAAAGGAAAGAAATTCGCCATCAGCCGTTTCGGCTCATTATCGGAATTTCTCACCCGTTCGGCGTTAAAGCACTCCGGTGTCGATCCCAAGGAGGTCACCATGTTACAGATCGGTGCGACTCCGGCGCGATTCACAACCCTGGCGAGTGGCATCGTCGATGCGACGATTTTGTGGTTCCCAGTGACGGAGCGCGCGAAAGCTGCCGGCATGAACAAGCTCTTCGATCTCAAAGATCTCTATCCGAACTGGACCAACGTCGGTTTCATTGCGCGGGAGAGCTGGCTGGCCAAAGAGCGAGAGCAGGCAACAAGGTTTCTGCGTGCTTACCAGCGAGGAGTAAGATACACGCGTGAAAACCGGGAAGACGGTATTCGAACTCTCAGGAAATACGTCGGGCTCAATCCCGCGGAGTCGGCGGCCGGATACGACGAATATCGCGAGTCATTTCCGGTGGACGGGCGAATTCTCGATGCAGGCATCGTCGCAACAATCGAACAGGAGATCGACACCGGCAGGCTCAAGAGTAAAATACCGATCAGTGAAATGATCGATAACAGCTTTATTAACGCTTTGGGAAAGAAATAACTCGTCGTTCATTTTCGCACGGCCAGCAAGAGCGGTTTGGATGTTTTCTGAGCTAAATCATTTGATAAACATCGCCAGTTTTTCGTCATGCCGGTGAAACCGGCATCCAGAGGGCGTATGCCATACGCCCCTACGCCATTTCTGGATTCGGGATCGCGCTACCCCGGAGTAGATCCGGGTTGTCCGGATGAACGATGAGGTTATACGCGCAGTGGACGACCTGTATAGACAGTAGTCGACTAGCAGATAATCTGCTATTGGAGTGAACGAACCTTCTATAAAGCTGCGGAAGCAAGATCGAGTTCGGGACGGACCAAAAATGGGTGTTTCCAAAGGCAAGGAAGTGCAATTCTTTGTGAGCGAGAAGGGCGGCGCGGTTTCCGGTCTTTTGCTGAAACCCGACAACGCCACTTCATTGCTCGTGCTAGCGCATGGAGCGGGCGCCGGGATGCGGCATCGATTTATGGAGGACGTCGCTTGCAAGCTCGCCGAACGCGGTGTCGCGACGTTGCGCTACCAGTTTCCTTATATGGAAAAACGGACGAAACGTCCGGACTCCGAAGCCGTTCTGACCGACACCGTCAAAGCTTCAGTTGCCGCGGCGAAAAAACAGGCGGGAAATCTGCCGATCTTCGCGGGCGGGAAATCGATGGGCGGGCGGATGACATCGATTGCCGCAGCGAAAGAGGCGCTCGATGGAGTGAGCGGTCTGGTCTATTTCGGGTTTCCGCTACACGCGGCGGGACGTCCCGGGATCGAGCGCGGCCAGCATCTCGCGGACATTCAAATACCGATGCTCTTTTTGCAGGGATCGCGTGACGCATTGGCTGAGCTCAAGCTGCTCAAGTCTTTGTGCGCGAAACTCGGTAAACGCGCGGAGTTGTTCATCATCGATGGCGGCGATCATTCATTTCATATGCTGAAGAGCGCAAAAAAATCAGATGAACAGGTATTGGACGAACTCGTGAGCAGAGCTGCGCGATGGATGGAAAGCGTGAGCTCGAAGTTCCAGGTGCAAAGTCCAAAGTAAAATCCACTTACAAAGGGTTGTTTGTCTGTGACCTTCAACTGTGAACATCGAACCTCGAACAAACTGGGTTACTAATGTATCCGACTAACGAACGCGAAGCGCTCGAGATGCTGAAGGGCGACGATCCGGAGCTTGCGGCCACTGCTGAAGCCTTGTTGTGGAGCATCTGGTGCCGTTCGGGAAATGGCGAGGTTGATCGGGTCTTCCGCGCGGGCGTGGAAGCCATGCAGCAACAGAGACTGTCCGACGCCGAAGCTTCGTTTACTCAAGTCATCGAGCTCAAACCCGAATTTGCCGAAGGCTGGAATAAGCGCGCCACCGTACGCTTCATGCGCCGCAACTTCGCCGGTTCGATTGCCGACTGCCAGGAGACTTTGGCGCGTAACGGAAATCATTTCGGCGCCGCCTCGGGTCAGGGTCTCTGCCACATGTCGCTGAACGAATTTCGCGAAGCAGCGGTTTGCTTTCGTCGGGCGCTGGACATCCATCCGCACTTGGAAGCAGTCCGGCACAATCTTTCACTAGCCGAAGCCGAAGGCGGCGGCACCGGTTATCTGAACTAGCCGCGTTCTGGCCATGAAAAAAGCTCCGATACAGTGGGCGCTTATAGCTTGGGCATTCTTTTGTCTTGCCAAGACTGCATGGAGCCAAACACCGAGCAAACTCAACGTGGTGTATCCCGCTGTCACGGGGGTTATGACCGCCTTGTGGACCGCGGCGGAAACGAAGGCTTTCCAAAAATACGGACTCGACGTAAATCTCCTATATATTCCATCGGCTCCTCAGGTGGTTCGAGTCATGTTGGCCGGAGAGTCGCAAATCACTGTGACGGGTGGCGCAGCCGTGGTCAGCGCCAATCTCAGCGGGGCGGATTTGGTTTTCATAGGCGGTATCGTGAATGTGCCGGCGTTCTACGTCATGGCCGCCTCTGAAATAAAAACTATCGAAGAGCTAAAAGGTGCCACGGTCGGTGTGACCCGTTTTGGGTCATCTTCGGATTTTGCGATGCGCTATGTCCTGCAGAAACATGGTCTCAGGCCGGAAAAAGACGTCACTCTGCTCCAATTAGGCGGCATGATCGAGCTGGCTACGGCGCTCGCAAAGAGGCTCGTAGCCGCGGCCACGCTTTCGTCGCCGGCGGATTTACGCGCTCGCAAAAGCGGCGCGCGACAATTGGTTAATATGGCGAGCGCCGGGGTTTCCTTTCCGCAGTCGGCTATCGTCACTACCCGCTCTTATATTCAGACGCACCAAGACGAAGTTCTAAATTTTCTTCGTGCTTACGCCGAAGGCATGCAAAGAATGATTAGCGACAAGGCGATGGCAAAAAAAGTTATCCAGAAATATACCCGCGAGACCGATCCTGATGTTGTCGAATCGACTTATCGGTACGGCGTCGATTACATTGCGCCGGTTCCTTATCCGGCAAAAGAGGGCATCGCCGAAATTCTGCAGCAGAGCAATCACCCGAAGGCCAAATTTGCCAATCCCAATGACTTTATCGACATGACCTTGATCAAGAAACTGGAAGAGGGCGGGTTCTTTCGCCAGACCAGCCAGCGATGACGCTCATACGCTTGTCAGAAAGGAAAATCGATGATCGGTGACTATCCCGTTTTCGACGCCGATGCTCACGCGATGATGTGTCCACAGATGTGGGAAGAGCTACCTGCGGGTTACGCCGCACGGCGACCGCGTCCGGTTCGCATCGAGGATTGTGCTGATCTCGGCCGTTGGACCAACGGCTGGTTAATCGAAGGTCGACTGCTGCCGGCCCCCTTCGGCCCGGGAGCGCAGCCAGGGAACGAGCCAAAACGAGTTTTGCGTGAATTTGGCGCGCCGGAGTCGGGCCATTTTTCGATCGGCAGTATCACATTGGCGGATCCGAAAGCGCGCATTCGCGATCTGGATGAAGCCGGCGTTGATGCTCAAATGCTTTTTCCGACGACCTTATATGCCCGAATGACTTCCGAGCCCGGTTTCGAAGCCGCCTTGTTCCGTTGCTACAACCGTTATATGGCGCGCCAATGCGCCGTCGATCGGAAACGTTTGAAGTGGGGCGGACTGCTGCCCATGCGCGATGCTGGCGAAGCATGCGAGGCGGTTGACGAGATGCAGAACCTCGGTGCGAGCGCCGCGGTCGTGTTTGGCACGGTGGGTGATCGCTTGCTGTCCCATTCCAGTTTCCTGCCGGTTTGGGAAAAATTCGCTTCGACCGGATTGCCGCTCTGCGTCCATATGGGCATGAGCTACACGCCCTTTGAACAGATCTGCCAAAACCTTTTTGAAACACACGGCATTGGCATGAGCCTGCCGGCGCAACTGGCTTTTGTCGCGCTGCTCGGCGACGGCATACTCGATCGTTTCCCGTCGATGAAAGTGGCGTTTTTGGAATTCGGCGCGGAATGGATTTTTTACATGATCGGCCGTTTGGGACACTACCTGCCGATCGATCGGCACGATATGCCGATCAAAGATTCACTGCCCAAAAGGTCGATCGAAGAATATTTGGCATCGGGCCGCTTATTCGTTGCCGCGGAAGCGGAAGATCGATTGCTCCCGCATGAGCTGGCAATGATCGGGGAGGACGTGATCGTTTGTTCGTCGGACATTCCGCATTCAGAAAAGCGCGAAAATTCCGCGAACAAAATCATCGAACGGACGGATTTGTCCGACCGGCAGAAAAGGAAAATTCTGTACGATAACTCAGTGCGTCTGTTTGGCGCACCGTGATCGCGGCATTTACAGGGGCGATCGAAGGTTGTTATTGTAATCGAGGTGTTGTTTCTCGTCCGCCTAAAGAACCAAGGAGCGCTTTATGCCTGAACCGGTAAGCGTCGAGATCCCTTATACCCTCGACAATGGCGAAGTTCTCATCAATGAATCTTTCGGACCGAAAAATACTCACGGCCGAAGATCCGGGACTGTAGAACTGAAAACTATGCCCTTGCTCAATGGCAGGGTGCTAGCCGAAAAGCTTTCACTCGACGAGCAGGGATTTATTTTTGTCGAACACAGGACTCGGATGAAGGACTTTTTCGATGAAGATCAGCTGAAAACGGTTTACTATCCGGAAATCGAAGAATTGATCCGTAGTCAGTCTGGCGCTTCGCGCGTCGTGATATTCGATCACGCACTGCGTTCCGGCGACGAGAGCGAACGCGAGGAAAGGCTGATTCGTACGCCCGTGCTTCAGGCTCACAACGATTACACGGAGTGGTCGGGCCCCAACAGGCTCCGCGAGATTCTTCCCGAGGAAGCAGACGAACTGCTGAAGAGGCGTTTCGCCATCATACAAGTATGGCGGGCGATCAATCGGCCGATCCAATCGAATCCGCTCGCGCTCGCCGATGCGAGAAGCATCGCCTTCGAGGATCTTATGGTGGCAGAGCGGCGCTATCCCCATCGGGTCGGTCAGACCTATCGACTCAAGTATAATCCCAAGCATCGATGGATCTATTTTCCCGAAATGCGCCGCGACGAGGCGATCGTTTTCAAGGTTTACGACTCCGATAAGAACCGGGCGAGATTCACGGCACATACCTCCTTCCAGGATCCCGCCACTCCGTCGAACGCAGCGCCGCGGCAGAGCATCGAGATGCGGGCGTTCGCGTTTTTTGCTTGAGCCTTCATATTGCCCCGTAGTAGCGCGGACGTGTCGTGTTATTCTCACGCCGGTAGCTAATAGCGGCCAGCCGCCGGCGTCGATCCACTGTGCTCTTTCGAGCTAGTGGAGCCTGTCAGTTCACTTCGGAAACTTCGCTGCCAGCACATCTCTGGCCTTCTGGCATTGACAGTGTCGAAGGCCATCGGATAGTCTGCGCGGCAAATTGAAGCACCAGCAATAAGTCTCACAAACATAGCTCGGACAAACCGAAATGTAGGAATATCGGGAGGCATTTATGTGCAGGATGCTGGCTCTGTTGTTCATGCTCATGCCCTTCGTACCTTTGAGCGCAGGCGCGGCAGAGTCCGACCTGCAACAAATCGCTGATGCGCTTGACGTATCGAACATCAAGACGTTTCAATTCACCGCGAACGGCTCAATGTATAACCTCGGTCAGAATACCAATCCGGCTGCGCCGTGGCCGCGATTTTTCGTGAAAAGTTTTGTGCGCATCTATGATTTCACGTCGGGCGCACTGCGCGACGAAGCGGTGCGTATGACAGCGGACTCGCCCACTGTCGGGCCGGAACAACGAGTGGTGACATCGGTTAGCGGCGAGCACTCCTGGAACGGCGAGGGCAAAGACACGGCGCCGAGACTTTTCGAAGGCCCGCAGCGCGCGCATGAGATCGTGATCTCGCCGCACGGTTTGCTACGCGCCGCGTTTGCCAGCAACCCTACCGTCACCAAAAAGACAGTCGATGGCCGGCCGATGACGATTATCTCATTCACTTATCAGGGCAAGCACAAGGTGGTCGCGTACGCCAACGACCAAAATGCGCTCGAACGGGTCGAGTCTTCTTATGGTCATCCGGTTGTCGGAGACATGAAGGTTTTGACTTATTACGGTCCGTACCGCGAATTCGCCGGCGTCAAGTTTCCGACCAAGATCATCCAATACCAGGACGGCTTACCGACGTTGGAATTGACAGTGACGGCCGTCAGAGCCAATCCCGCAGTCGATATCGGGATACCCAGCCATGTTCGAAACGACCCCGTGCCGGTGCAATCGGAGAAAGTCGCGGACGGGGTTTGGTATATCACGGGGGTCAACAACAACAGCGTGCTGATTGAAATGAAAGACTATCTTATCGTGGTCGAGGCGCCTCACGGCGAGCGCCGTTCATTAGCCGTATTAGAAGAGGTAAAGAAGCTCGTGCCGAAGAAACCGATCAAGTATCTGGTGAACACACATCATCATTTCGACCACGCTTCCGGTGTCCGCACCTATGCTGCCGAAGGCGCGACAATTGTGACGCAGGAGGTCAATCGCCGATACTATGAGCGGGCGGTCCTCAATTCTTGGAATCTGGCACCGGACCGATTGACTAAATCGATGAAAAAGCCCGTCTTTCAAAGCATGGGCGATAATATGGTCCTGACCGACGGGACTCGGTCGGTTGAGCTCTATCAGATTGTTGGAAATCCGCATCATGACGGCATCATCATGGCCTATTTACGTAAAGAAAAACTTCTGATCGAAGCCGATGTGTATACTCCCCTTGCGCCGGGAGCCGAGCCGCCCAAGGTTCCCAATCCACAAGCCGTGAACCTCGAGGCGAACGTCCGGCGGCTGAATATCGATGTCGATCGAATCGTTTCGATCCATGGCCGCGTCGTGCCCTATTCCGATTTGCTCGCGTTCATTGGAAAAAAACCCGCACCGGCAAAGCCGGAGTAGCCGCGAAACTAGCGATAAGTCGTCTCGCGAGTTGTCGTTCGAGGCAGACCGATTGAGTATGGTTCTTCTTGCGCGCGCTTCCTATCGGCAAAAATCTATGAGCGCGATCATCGTCAATGAAATACGCGAAATGAGAATGTTGAAAAGCATGATACGCACAATCTTTTTAGTAACCTGGTTGATGTCCGGTTTGGCATATGGACAGACGCCATTTTTCCAGGGCAAAACGATCACTATCGTCGTCGGATATCAGGCGGGCGACGGTTACGACATTTGGTCCAGGTTGCTCGCGGCGCATATGGGTAAACACATACCCGGAAATCCCGCCTTAATCGCGCAGAATATGCCAGGCGCCGGCTCCATGATTGCGGCCAATCATATTTTTAATGTGGCGAAGGCGGACGGGTTAACCCTAGGATCGATCGGTCCGTCGCTCTACCTCGATCAACTGGTGGGTAAAAAGGAAGTGCAATTCGATTGGAGCAAATTCGGCTGGGTGGGCTCAACTGAAAGTACGCCCTGGCTGCTGTATATGAGCAGCAATACGCCGTACAAAACCATAGACGACGTCCGCAAGGCTAAGGAGCCGCCCAAATGTTCCGCGACCAGTACCGGCACTAGCGGTCACTTCATCCCTAAATTGCTCGAAGACGCACTGGGCGCGAAATTCAACGTCGTGATGGGCTATCAGGGCGGCGCCGAGCAGGATCTTGCGTTCGAGAGAGGCGAAGTGGTTTGCCGTTCGTTGAGCATTCCCACCTTTTTCGCTCGCGAGCCGTTTCTTACCTGGCGAAAGAAAAACATGGTGCGGATCCTGTTACAGACCGGCCGCAAACGAGATGTCAAAATGCCGGACGTGCCGACCATCCATGAGCTGATGAATGACTATAAAACTTCGCCGACCAGCCGTTCGCTGGTAACCGCCGTGTTGGCGTCCGGCGATCTCGGCAGGCCCTTTATCACACCGCCCGGGCTCGCGCCCGAGCGCTTGAAAGTACTTCGCGAAGCCTTTCGCAAAACTATGAGTGACGCGGCGTTTCTCGCGGAGGTCAAAGCGAGAAAGCTTGAAGCGGATCCCGATTTTGGTGAGGACCTCGAAGCGATCGCCAAGGGCGCGGTTTCTCAACCGAAGGAAATCGTTGAGCGCATGAAAAAGTTGCTGAGCGAATGAAGTTTTGCCGACGCAGTATCTGCGAAGCGGCGGAGTTTCGGGCATGGGAGTCTCGAGGCATGGAATGGCTCAATTAAAATGTCCCAATTGCGGCCGGGAGTTTGTCCGGCGCGTTTCCCGCTCGGGAGTTCTCGAATTATTGCTGAGTTACTTCTATGTCTATCCGTTCAAGTGTCAGCTTTGCGGTGAGCGTTTTCGGCATCGTGAATGGGGCGTGCGCTATGTCAGGGTCGACCAAGATCGGCGCGAGTACGAGCGCATCGAAATGAAATTTCCCGTGTCTTTTTTCGGCCAGGATATCAGAGGCGAGGGAATTGTCATCAGTGTGTCCATGGGCGGTTGCACACTGCAAACCCAGGCTCAAGTCGAGATCGGCGCGATACTCAATCTCTCGCTGCAGATTTCCAAAGATGTGCCGCCCGTGATCGTTGATGCCGGAGCGGTTCGCAATGTGAGGGATGG
>JBIOXP010000549.1:0-14620 GCA_044869705.1 Binatia bacterium
AAGTCGATCTGATGTGCGATCAGACCACAAATACGACAAGCCAGATCAAAGCTGAAAAGATCAAAGTGTACGGCGTGACCACCAGAAAGCGGCTCGCCTCGCTGCCGAAAATACCGACACTCGAGGAGGCCGGTTTGAAGGGGTTTGAAGTGACGGTTTGGCATGCGCTCTACGCCCCGAAAAATACACCCAAACCGGTGATCGATAAATTGACCAGCGCGCTTCAAGATGGGCTCAAGGACAGCAATGTGAAACAGCGATTCGGTGAGTTGGGAACAGAGCCAGTAAGTTTGGATCGAGCGACGCCGCAGGCCTTGCAAAAGCATCTCAAAGCAGAAATCGACAAATGGACACCGATCATCAAAAAGGCGGGCGTTTATGCCGATTGAGATGAGGACAGTGGTTGTGATTGTCTGAAGCAAAGGCCGGCTAGAATGCCGGCCTTTTTTTTTTCTTGGCAGTTGTTGTAGAAGGCGCAGTCGCGACGTATACGTCGGCGGGTAGCGAGATCTCATAGTGGTCATCCGAAGTCCAAAGGATTTTTGCGCGGGGCTGATATACATCTTGTTCGGGTCCGTGGCGATATTTGTGGGGCGAGATTATCCCATCGGCACGGCATTTCGGATGGGGCCTGCTTACTTTCCCACGATCCTTGGCGGCTTGCTTTGCGTAATTGGCGCGGTTTCAGTGATTCGGTCGTTTAGCACTGTTGGTGGTCCAATCGGGCGGTTCGCGATACAGTCCGTCCTCCTCGTAACAGGATCAATTTTTGTGTTTGGCCTTTTGGTGCGTGAACTCGGAGTCGCTTTGACGCTTCCTATACTCGTCATCATCAGTGCTTACGCGAGCACAAAATTCCGCTGGGGACCAACGCTCGTCATGGCTGTAGGACTCACCGTCTTTTGCGTTCTGGTGTTTCTCAAGGGCTTAGGAATTCCGCTTCCCGCGCTCGGCCCATGGTTGGGCGGTTAACAAGGGAGAATCTGAGATGGATCTGATCGGCAATTTGTCGCTCGGGCTCCAGACTTCGGCAAGTCTCGCGAATCTATTCTACTGTTTCGTAGGCGTCTTTCTTGGCACGGCAATCGGCGTTCTGCCGGGCCTCGGCCCGACGGCCACGATCGCCATGTTGTTGCCGGTCACGTTCGTATTGCCGCCGGTATCCGCTCTGATCATGCTCGCCGGAATCTATTACGGCTCCCAATACGGCGGGTCGACCACATCCATTTTGGTGAATCTTCCTGGCGAAGCTGCCTCTGTCGTGACGACATTGGACGGCTATCAGATGGCTCGACAGGGGCGAGCCGGCGCGGCATTGGCGGCATCGGCGATAGGATCTTTCTTTGCGGGAACTGTCGCGACGCTAGTGATCGCCGCGTTTGGGCCGCCCATGGCGAACATGGCGCTCAAGTTTGGGCCGGCGGAATATTTCTCGCTGATGGTGATGGGATTGGCAGCTTCGATCGTCCTCGCCCAGGGATCGCTGCTGCACGCGATCGGAATGGTGGTTCTCGGACTTCTTCTCGGCCTTATCGGCACCGACGTCACCTCGGGTACGCAGCGTTATACGTTCGGCATGTTCGAGCTTGCCGACGGTATCGGTTTCGTGACGGTAGCGATGGGGATGTTCGGGTTGGGAGAAATCATCCGCAATCTAGAAAACGAGGAAGAGCGCTCGGTATTGATCTCGAAAATCACCCGTCTCTGGCCGACCAAAGAAGACTGGCGGCGAATGATGCCATCAATCTTTCGAGGCACCGTCATCGGTTCGGTTTTGGGTATTTTGCCCGGCAGCGGATCGATCCTGGGCTCGTTCGCGGCCTATTCCATCGAAAAAAAGGTCTCGAAGAATGGTTCTCAATTCGGCAAGGGCATGATTGAAGGCGTTGCTGCTCCCGAATCGGCAAATAACGCAGGCGCTCAGACCTCCTTTATTCCGATGCTGACATTGGGCATTCCGTCCAATCCGGTAAGTGCGCTCATGGTCGGAGCAATGATTATCCACGGCATCCAGCCGGGACCCTCAGTCATTTCCGAGCAACCGAGTTTGTTCTGGGGTATCGTGGTGTCGATGTGGATCGGCAATTTAATGTTAATCATTCTCAATCTGCCGCTAATCGGGATGTGGGTGCGCATGATTATGATCCCTTATCAGTATCTCTATCCGGGCATTTTGGTTTTTTGCGCTATCGGGGTGTTCAGCCTCAAAAACGCGGAGTTCGATATTTATCTGATGGGTCTCTTCGGCGTGCTCGGATATATATTTTCAAAGCTCGGCTGTGAGGCCGCGCCAATGTTGTTGGCGTTTATTCTCGGTCCCTTGATGGAAGAATATTTGCGCCGCGCGATGCTGCTCTCGCGCGGTAATCCTTGGGTTTTCGTGCAGCGTCCGATCAGCGCTACCTTGCTGCTGATTGCGCTGCTGGCGTTGTGTAGTGTGTTGATTCCCTCGTTTAGCAAAACCCGGCAGGAGGCTTTTGTCGAGGGCGCCGGGTGAGATGCGTGCTCGCAATTGTCGCGATGCTCACCCGGATACGATGGCGAAGTTTTATAGTCCCGGCTGATAAAACCGCGTAGCGTTCGCGCCGAGAACCGCCGCCTTGTCCGCTTCCGTAAGATCGTCTCGTCCAAGCAGCTCGTCGATTTCGTGCCGGCATTTGGCGGCGTCGAAAACCTCGTGAGGATAGTCGCTGCCGAAGAGAAATGATTGGCGCCCTCCTTTTGCGACTGCGGTGCTCAAGCCATCGTCATCGCAATCAAAGCCAACAAAGATTCTGCCGTTCTGAAGTTGCGCCTTGAGATAATCGCTGGCCTTCTGATCGTTTTTAGGTCCCCCGATTAGCGCACCATCGAGGCCCAGTTGTTTGTGGCCTTCATGATAGGAGCGATCGAGTCGATCCATCATAAAGGGCACCCATGTGGCGCCGCCCTCGAGAAACGCAACACGCAACTTGGAAAATCGGTCGAAGACGCCGTGCGCGAGCATTCCCGCCGCCTGAATCATCAAACTGAACGGATGTCCCAACGCATGCGCCGGATAATAGGTTGCGAACGAATCGAGACCGAGCTGATGAAGGCAGCCGACATGAACGGCGAGAGCGCAACCAAGTTTTTGCGCTTCTTCGTAAAGCGGCCAATAGATCTTATTGCCGAAGTGACCTTGAATCGCTTCGCCGTTCGACGGCAGCATTCCGCCAACCATGCCGAGCTCGCCGACCGCTCGGTGCAATTCGACTACGGCTTCTTCGATATCCTGAAACGGCAACAGGGCCATACCCTTAAGACGCGGATTGCGACGCAAAAATTTTTCACAAAGCCAGTTGTTGTACGCCCGGCAAGCGAGAACCGCCCATTCCGGCGCCATAATTCTTCCGACCGCGAGACCGGCCGTCGGGTACAGCACCGTCCAGGCAATTTCCGTTTTGTCGAGAAAGCGGTTCCAATCATCTGGCGACGGATTTCCTGTCGGACGGCGATTCTGTTTGAGGTAGCGAAAATGGAGATGATCGAATTCCGGGAATAGCTTTGAGAGCTGATTTCCCTTCGGCATGTATGCGGCGATTTCCTCACCGCAGGCATGATCGTTGATATGCCCGTCTGCATCGATGATCTGCATTAAGCTCCTCCAATGACGATCTCTTGGCTCGAGTTTACTGATCAATAAAGTCGGTCACTCAGAATTAGTACGCGTTCAACCAGCGGGTCAAGCGTTTCACGAGTCAACGCTTTGCGTTGGCGTGGAGTTCTGCTATGGTCGCCCGCAAAGCTCACAAACGATTTCTGCTTTGTAACGAGCAGGATCGTTGGCCGGCGGCGATCAACAGCGACTTTGGAGGGTACTGTGGATTGGATTTTTCAAACGGACAACTCGTTTGCATATGTTTTTTTGCGCTTTGGTTTGGCGCTGACGTTTTTTGCTCACAGCTCGCAGCAGGCATTGGGTTGGCACGGCGGCAAAGGACTCAAGGACCAATTAACCAATTGGCAACAGAAATATCATGTACCGATGGCGCTAGGGGCTTTCGGACTCTTCTCAGAAGTGTTCGGCGCCGTGTCAATGACCCTCGGATTTCTTGTCAGACCGGCAGCCTTTTGTCTCGCTGGGTTTATCGCCAGCGCGCTTTATTTGGGTCACTGGGAGCACGGCTTCTTTCTCGCACAGAGACATGGTCGGGGCACCGGAATTGAATATACGTTGGCATTACTACTGATGACGCTGGCTGTTTTGGTGGGAGGCGCGGGCGCGCTTTCGATCGACGGATTGATCAGTCGATAACGGACGGCCTGCGAGCGTCATTCGCTCGTAGCGCGCTGCTGTGCGTCGATTTCGTCACCCATGCTCGCGCATTGACTTCCCGTATTGAGGGGTGATCCGTGTCGCGGGCAGTGAATGGGCAGTGGCTCCGTTGCAAACTCCTTCGGGTTGTATTCGACGAGGGTCAGTCGGTGTCTTCCTGCGGGACCAAGCCCCTCACTGATATCCAACCTTTTGAGATCGCGTCGCGCACCTAACTCGGCCCAATCCTCCTCCCACATTAGAAGAAAGAACGGTGGTTTTAGTGCCGCGCTTTGTGCTGCATAAGCTGGGATGTGTCGCCGAGCATAAAACATGACTCCGTAGTCACCGTCGCGATAAAACAGCAGCGGGTGATCGGCAGTCATTTGGTTGACGCGTAACACGAACGGTTTCATCGTGCGCTCGAACGCCACCGGTGCGATGAATGCGCGTTTGATGATCGCATCGACGGCGAGCGTCATCAGGGAAAGCGCAGAGAAAGTGACGATCCAATTCCGCCGGAAGAGCGCGCATACCAGCGCACCGAGACCGGCTACGAACAGTGCCGCGAATATTCCTGTGTACGTCGAGATCCCGACCCGCGATTGCAAAAATCGGGAGATTTTCTCGAATCTTGTCAGAAAAAATATATTCTGAGGATCGACCCAGCCGTGTTGCGCCGCATAGTACAAGGCAATTGCGCATGTCCCCGCTAAACAGACGACTCCAAAAGCGCAAGTAATCCACCGTGCAAGTAAAGCATTATGCGAAATTTTTTGTTCGAGCTGCCGCCACCACGCGCCAAAAAGCAGTGCAAAAGCCGGATACAGCGGTAGGATATAGACGCCGCGCTTACCGAGTGAACCGGTAAAGAAGATTAAGACCGAAAAGAGCCAGACGAGATAAAACAGTAAACGCTCTTCACCGAGTTTGTGACGCCGCTGGTAACAAAAAACTGCCATACAAGGAATGAACAAGCTCCAGGGCAGGGAATTCTCCAGAAAAATAGGCAGGTAGTAATAGACCGGCTGGTGATGCCCATAGTTGCCCGCGGCGGTCCTGATATTTTCATCGATGATTTGCCGGAGAAAAAAGGCCGGCCCGCCCTGCCACAACGCCGCCGCATACCACGATCCTACAATGACGAGAAAAACGAGGCCGCCTAGCACTGGATGCAACTTTCCGACGAAGGCGAAGTCGCGCCGCAACGCAAGAAAAATTAAAAACGTAATTCCCGGCAGGGCCACTCCGACGGGGCCTTTGGCGAGTGTGGCGAGTCCTAGCAGCAAAGGCAGTCCCAAAGCCTTGAGCACGCCAAAATCGCGCTCGTGGTAAAGCGAATCGAAATAAAAGCACGCCGTGCTCACAAAAAAAGCCAACGTCATGTCGACCTGGGTGTCGGTGCCGGCTTGCCACCACTCGGCACAGGTGGCTAGAACCACTCCGGCGACGATGCCCGCACGTTGGCCCCACAGCCGCCGGGCCACTTGATAAGTCAGCAGCACGCCCGTAGTGGCCAATAATGCGGAAGGGAAACGCAGCGTAAATTCGTCGACCCGACCGAAAAGATGACTCACGAGCAGTGCGAGCCAGTGGAACAGAGGCGGTTTGAACGGAATGTACTCGCCATTGACAGCGGGGAGAATCCAGTTTCCGGACGAATACATCTCCCACACGACCAGCCCTTCGCGCGGTTCGCCACGGTTGTAAAACGGCAGCTCACTCAATCCCAGGAATAGAAGGATCACGCAAAAACCGCCGAGAATCGCGATCTGGCGAAACCTCCGGGCAGTCGCGCTGGCGAGGTCAATGCCCACAGTTCGGACGGCTTGGCTTGTCGATGTATTCTCCATACCAACTCTGGAAGACGATGAGAGTCCATAACAGCTCACGATGGTCTTTGATTTTCGCAAGTTGTTCATCTACGAGCCGTTTAATGTAGCGATAGTCGAAAAGGCCCTGCCGTCTGATTGTCGCCTCGTTCAAATGGCCGAGCATAAAATCTTTGAGATCGGTGCTGAGCCATTTAGCCAGAGGAATGCCGAAGCCTTTTTTCTGGCGATGAATGATATTTTTGGGCAGCAATCCTGCGGCGGCTTTTCTGAGCAGATATTTCGCTCGAAAACGCTTGAGCTTGTATTTTGCGGGTAAGCGGGAAACGAACTCGACAAGATCTTGATCGAGGAGCGGGCAGCGAACTTCCAAGCCGTTTGCCATACTGGCGCGGTCCACTGTCACGAGATTATTGTCCTGAAGATAAAGCTTCATGCAAAGATAAAGCAGGCGCTCAATACCGCCTTCCAGTTCGCTTTCATCGATGTAACGAGCAACATCCTCATAGGAATCATAATCGCCAAGCTCGGCGCGAACATCCGGGGCGAGTAGGGCGCATTGGTCCGACGGTGAAAAGGCGCCACGCCAAAGGAAAAAGCGGATTTCCGGAGGAACGCCCTCAGCCTTCAGAAATTGCTTAATCTTGTAGTCCAGGCTCAGATAATCGTGTGAAACCGGCAAGTGCTCGGATGTTTGTCGGATCCAATTTTTGACGAATCTCGGCAGCCCGCCATAGTAGCGCATTAGTTTATCTGCCTGGAACGTTTGATAGCCGGCAAATAGCTCATCGCCACCATCGCCGCTGAGGACCACCTTCAAAGCTTCCGCGGCAAAGCTGGAAAGCAGATAGAGCGGGAAAATTGAAGGATCAGCGAGGGGTTCGTCGAGCAGGCGCGGCAGCTGTTCCAGTGTCTGCAGCATATCTCGGCCGGTAAACATTTTGAGATGATGACGAATCCCGAGACTTGCAGCGATGGTCTTTGCGTAGACGCTTTCATCAAAGCTAGGCTCATCGAAGCCGATGGAAAAACAATCCAGTTCGCTTTTTGCTGCAGCCGCAAAAGCGGCCACGATGCCAGAGTCTAGGCCACCGCTAACGAACAGTCCGACCGGTACGTCGGCCATGAGTCTACGTCTGACACTGAGATTCAAAAGTTCTCTCAATTGTTCGACGCAGTCGTGTTCGCTCCGATCTGTTGGCTGATGCTTCTGTAGAGGAACGTCCCAGTAACGCGTGATGAGGCTGTGATCATCGCTGTAAATCAAATAGTGACCGGGTTGCAGCTTTTTGATCGAACGGAAGATTGTGTCGGGAGCGGGAACATATTCATAGCTGAGATATTTGCTGAGCGCTCTAAGATTCATATCTCGGCTTATGGCGGGATGGTGTAAAAGCGCTTTCATCTCTGAAGCGAAAATCAGGCCGTTTCCTGTGATGCAGTAATGCAGGGGCTTTTTCCCGATCCGATCGCGCGCCAACAGCAAGGCTTTGGCTTTCCTGTCCCATAGAGCGAAGGCGAACATGCCCTTGAGCTTTTCCAGGCATCGGGCTCCGCTCTCTTCGTACAGATGCACGACGACTTCGCTGTCCGAATGAGATCGGAACCGGTGCCCTTTGCTTTCGAGCTCTTGTCGGAGCTCTCGATAATTGTAGATTTCGCCGTTGAGTGTGAGCCAGACCGACTCGTCCTCGTTCGGCATCGGTTGACGTCCTGCGGGTGATAGATCGATAACGCTCAGCCGTTTATGCCCCACAGCAACGCAGCCGGCGTCCGAGATTTCGATCATTTCACCGCCGTCGTCCGGTCCGCGGTGCGCCAACGCGCGTCCCATACGAGAAAGCGTTTCGTGATTCGGGTTGCTGCTATGCGAGACGAAACCGTAAATGCCACACATTGCGTTATCTCTCGAAGAGGCCGCCGGCGGGCAAAGATCTTTCGTCCGACCGCGGACCGACGTAAGCGAGCAGACTTGCCATTGAGGAGCAGCGCCAAAACGGACGGCGCGGCCAACACATCTTCGGAGGAGAATCGGGAAAGCTGGGCATATTGGACGTCGAACAACTGTTCGGATCAATTCGAAACGAGAAGAATATCGCGGTCTTCTACGAGGACCGTCGCAGCGCGGCCCGTTGCCTGATCCAAACGCACGAGATTTTTCCGCTTAATGAAAACGGCAAAACGACTCTTGGGGGCAGTCGCCCACCTTCGATGAAACTCGTCAAAGCTCAACAGCGCACGTCCGAATCCAGGCGCCGTCGACTCGCCCTTTTCCGCCAAATAAAAACTGCCAAAGACGCTGGCTTTTTCGCCCGACCAGACGCCCCATATGGGACGACCAATCTTGAGATAAAAAGGCAAACTTTCGAGTGTAGTATCGTAGATGACGAGTTGAGTGTTTGGCGTGATATATGGCATGGCTTTGGCCGCCAAAGCTCGTGTTGATCGAGCCGTCGAGCTGCCGAGCAAAATAGCTCCCAACAGATTCAGATAAAGAATGAGCATAATGCTGAGTCCGAAAACAGGCGATACGGTGCTCTCCCATCGTCCGGTCCAGACGAAGATCGCGAGTGCGACGGCGCCGATGATGACCCATGCGGCTGTTACACGCAGCACCGGTGATACCGCGGCAAATCCAGATTGCGCCGCAGCTGGAATAGAATGCGGAAATGCGCCAGCCACAAAAAAGCCGGCAACCAAAAGGCATAAGGAGAAACACGCAAGCACGAGCGGCCATGTCCGCTGGCTTCGTCGAGCGGCCAGATTGCGCGCTAGCGTGGTTCCGACAAGCATGGCTAAAGACGGGAACATGGGAAGAATGTAGTGGGGCAGTTTCGCGCTCGAAAAAGAAAAAAACAAAAACGGTATGACTGTCCAACCAAGCAAAAAGAGAAAAACGTCATCACGCCGGCCGCGCCAAGCTGCGCCCAAGGCTTGGGGAATGCAGAGGCTCCAGGGGAGAAATCCAACTGCCAAGACCAAGAAAAAGTAATACCAAGGCTCGGTTCGATTGAAATGCGGAGTCAAGTAGCGAATGAAGTTCTCTTCCCAGAAAAAATAGCGCAAATATCCGGGATTGAACCGTTCAACTTCATAATAACAGGGGACGACAATCGCTAAAAAAAGCGGGATGCCAATGTAAAGATCGAGCTTGCTCAAAAATGACAATTTTCGGGAAACCAGCAGGTACAAAAACCCGATCATCGCCGGCAAAGCGACGCCAATGGGCCCTTTCACAAGGGTCGCGATCGCCACCGAGACATACATCAGACCCAGCCAAAGTCTTCGCGGCAGAAGCTTGTCCTCGCGCAAAGCTGAGAACAGTGAATACAGCGCTAAGGTCATAAAAAAGGTCAGCGTCATATCGAAGATGACGGTCCGGGCGAGAATGTAAAACTCCACGGTTGTTGTCAGAACCAGGCTGCTCCACAGGGCTTCCCAAAAACCGAAGAAGCGCCGCGCAAAGAAATATATCAATAGGATGCAACCCGCCCCGGCGAGCGCCGACGGTAAGCGGGCCGACCACTCGGAAATGCCAAATACTTTGTATGATGCTGCGACGAGCCAGTAGTAGAAGATCGGCTTGTCTAAAACGACGAGAAAATTTTCGTGTGGCGTGACCCAATCGTCGAGAAGCAAAATCTCCCTGGCTTTCTCTGCGTTGCGCCCTTCGTCAGGATCGAAAAACGCCGGCGCTCCGAGTTTGAGGAACAATGCTGCCGCGCACACCAAAACCGCGGCGCTCAAAGCGATTGCAGGACCAACTCGGAAGAGAGAGCGAGGCTCGGTCGAACTTTCTAAGGTACCGACACTGGCATTGATTGTAGCCACGGATTTATATCCGAATCTTAGCCCCGCCGGACTGAAGCGACTGTTCACCGGCTGCGAGAGTCTCGACCACCTTTAGGGAAAAAACGCCGTCCGACAGCGGCGCGCGCCCGTGCTGAATGCTGGCGACGAAATCACTGGCGGCAATCGCCAGCGGTTCTTGCTCCGTTAAACCGGGGAGCGTGTGTGCGGCGATCATTTTGGATGGAATTGTCGTCGGCAACTCTTCCGCCGCTGGCTCTCGGTTGCGGGCAGCCACATCCGTGACATAGTCGTAAATGGTGACGGCGCGTTTATCGAATTTTCCTTCGTACACCACCATTTTTTTACTCCCGATGACCGTCAGCCTGGCGCTGTTCTCGGGAAAGAGCCAGTTATGATAGATGAAAGCCGACACTCCGCCCGATAATTCCAGCACAGCCATATTGAGATCTTCCAAATCGGCTTGCAGATAGCGATAGCCATGTAACGCAATGCTCTTCGGAGCGCTATTCAAGAGGTACAGGATGATAGAAATATCGTGGGGAGCAGAATTCCACCAGACGTTTGAATCTCGTTTGATCCGACCTAAATTCAGTCGCTGCGCATAGATATGATGAACCGCGCCGAGCACGCCTTCGTCGATGAGCGCGCGGATTTTTCGAATCGCGGGGTCATAAAGAAAAGTATGATCGACAAAGAGCACGGTCTTGTTCGACCGACTGAGATCAACGAGTTCCCTGGCTTCGTCGGCGCGAAGTGCCAGAGGTTTTTCGACCCAAGCGTGTTTTCGGGCGTTTATCGTTTTGCGCGCGAGCGCAAAATGCGTCGCCGGCGGTGTCGCCAGGAGGACCGCCGTGATGCCAGGATCGGATAGAACATTATCGATGGACTCGCTCGTCGGGATATCCGGGTAGGCCTGATTCATCTCGGCGCGATGGCCGGCATGGATATCGCAGATCACTCGAACGAAACTGTTCCTATTAAGAACGAATTTGGGCAGTAATTTTTTTCCCCAGTACCCGGCGCCGACAAGCGCGACCGCCACCTTGTCGTTCATGATCTCACTTGTACTCCCTGATACGGAACGAGGGAGCGGTTTGCGCTGAAATGAAGCGCCCGAGATTCCAAACGTTGGAAAAGCTCACTAACGCGACGGCGCCGGCTGCAGCTCCCAATGCCGGATTGCCGGACGCGATCAACAGCGGGGCAATAGCCAGAGAAAACCATTTTAGCCAACAGAAACGCTTCCTCCAGCGTGCGGCGCCCCGTAGCGCGAAAGGCAGCACGAGAAGGTCCCTCAAGACAAAAAACACTCGATTTAAGCCGTAGTGTGACTGTCCCGAGATACGAGGGCGATCAATCACCTCGACTTCAGCGAATTCATGCCGACGAATGCCGAGGGCAGCGGGGGAGAAACGATTCATAAAACCGTCGGGCACAAACTTGTTTTCCAAAACCTCCCGGCGATAGGCTTTTAGACCGCAGCCGCAATCGTGTACCGCGATGCGGCTGACAAAGCGAATCAGCGCGTTGGCAATCTTTGACGGCAACAATCGGCTCCAGACATTTTCAACCCGCTCGCGACGCCGGCCGGAGACAACGCGATAGCCTTTGGCAAGCTTTTCCAGCAGCGCCGGGATATATGAAGGATCATTTTGATAATCGCCGTCGATTGTCACCAGCACAGCACCCCGAGCCTTGGAAACACCCGCTAATAAAGCCCAGTTTTCGCCGGCATTGTTTTCCAAATCGACAAAGTGAAATCGAGGATCACGGCAATGGATCTCTTTCATTCGCCTCAGGGTTGCATCGGTGCTCAAATCATTAACGAAGATCATCTCGTATGGCCGGCCGAACTCTGTCATGACTTTGCTGATGTCTCGATAAAGCGGGATGACATTTCCTTCTTCGTTATGCATCGGGGCAATGACGGAAATGTCGATGCGCGGGGCATCTCGATTACTCGTGGACAGAAAAAAACTCCTTGACCGCGCCGATCACCGAATCGACTTCATCATCCCTCAACTCGGCGAACATCGGCAGGGCAATGTTTTGATTGGCGTAGCGTTCGGCTTCGGGACACGAAAGCTGGCGAAAGCCGCAATTCAGCCAAGCTTCGTGGCGGTGAAGCGGTACAGGATAGTAAATTCCGGTCCCAATCTGTCTGGCAGTCAAAAACTGTTTCAGCTTATCTCGATAGGTGGTTTCAATGACATATTGATGATAGACGCCTTGCCGATCCTCGAATAGCGGCGGTGTCTTGAGCGGCAAATCGGACAATTCACGAGTGTAGGCCTCAGCGATATTTCGCCGCCGCGCATTGTCGCGATCGAGCAACGGCAGTTTGACCCGCAGCACCGCGGCTTGCAATTCGTCCAAGCGGCTGTTCCAACCATAAATCTTGTGATTGTATTTTTCCGACTGGCCGTGTGCGCGCAGCAATCGAATCGTTTTTGCCAAGACCTCGTCATTCGTAAGCACGACTCCGCCATCGCCATAGCAGGCCAGATTTTTCACCGGGCCCAAACTCATGGGCGTAATCATTCCGAGTCCCGCGGCGCGTTTGCCGTGATAGAGCGCACCCTGGGCTTGGGAAGAGTCTTCAACTACAGGAACCGCGGCTTCATTGGCGATTTGGCAAATCGCATCCATATCGCAGGGCAAACCAAGAAGATGGACGGCAATGACCGCCTTGGTTTTGCGTGTTATCGCGCCTCGTAAACTGGTCAGGTCCGGTCCGTAATCGGCGCGCGATTTGTCGACTAAAACCGGCCTGGCGCCGAGATAAACAATCGGCTCGATCACCGGCGCAGGTGCATGAGCCGGCAAGATCACTTCATCTCCCGAGCCGATGGCGAGCGCGCGAAGCGATAAAAATATTGCGTCCGTGCCGGAGCCGACGCCCACGGCATAGCGAACATTGCAGTACGCGGCGAATTCCTCCTCGAAGGCCGCGAGATTGCGGCCATTCAACAAACGCATGGACTCGAAGGCTAGGCCCCATTGCCTGCGCAGTTCGGTTTCGATGGAACGGTATTTTCTCGTGAGGTCCAAGAGCGGAATGGGCGCAGCCTGAAACTGCTCGGGCCGCCTCTCACAGGCCTTCTTTGCACCACTGTTATCGGCGCGATCTAAACCGTTTGACCGCTTCTTTGCGCTGCGTAGCGACGATGCTGCTGCCATGTAAATTCTCCCTCAAACAATTTCTCAAACCGAGTGGCAGCGAGTCTCGCACGATTGCCAAAGCAGCAATCGGGTTCAACTCACTGAGTCGCGGGACAGGTGGCAGAGCGCTCGGTCAGAGAAGCAGCGAGCAATTTAGTTCGAAAGGCGTACCGAGATTCGGCGAAGTCCTCGTTACGTGGGGAACGGATCGATCAAATGAAAGTGCGGGCAGGTTGAAGAAGAAGAGAGCGGGTAAACTGACAAGGTCAATGGCCCGGTAGCTATCGATATCGTCGCCGTAGTCCTGGCTATCCGGAGCAATGATGGACGGAACGATGTAGGTGTCCAGGTTGTCGCTCGTCGCATACCCTAGACTGATGAGTGCAAACCAAACGGCGAGCACTGAAAACGCGACAACCTTGGCAAACATGAAGAGTATATATACCCTCGTTTAGCAAGTCACAAGAGAAGGTCGAGTTCTTCCTGTTCGCACGAGCACTCGTGAAACAGGAATGTTCAGCGCTGCTTGACAGCGACATAGCGCGTGTTTAACCTACGGCATCAACTTTTCACAGGAGTTTTGCGTGAACATCCGTATCAAATTCTTTCTACTGTCGGCCAGTCTCTTTCTGCTCGCGAACGAGCGTTGGCTTTTCGCTCAGAGCGACTTTTATAAAGGTAAAACGATAACGGTTTATATTGGCACGACGCCCGGTGCATTATACGACCAGTGGGGCCGAATCCTGGCGCAGCATATGGGAAAGCATATCCCCGGCAAACCTGAGATGATCGTACAGAATATGCCGGGCGCCGGACACATGATTGCTGCAAACTACGTCTACAATAAAACCAAGCCGGATGGCTTGAGCCTGATTGGCTCGATCGTTCCGACGCTTTACTTCGATCAACTCGTCGGTCGCAAGGAAGCGCAATACGATTGGGCGAAATTTGTTTGGATCGGCTCGCCGGTTCAGGGTGAATCGCAGATGTATATGCGCGCTGATACGCCATACAAGACGATCGAGGACGTGCGCAATGCGAAGGAGCCGCCGCGGTGCGGTGCACAGGGAACTTCAGACTCCGCGTACTATTTGCCGAAGTTATTCGAGGAAACCATTGGCACAAAATTTAATCTCGTTCAGGGCTACCCGGGCGGCCCGGAAATCGATCTCGCGGTTGAGCGCGGAGAAATCCACTGCCGAGCTTTCACGATCGAAGCCTTTATGTCACGCGAGCCTTATCATACCTGGCGCAAAAAAGGGTTTGTACGAAACATCATTCAAACCGGCAAAAAAAGAGATGCCAAACTGCCGGAGACACCTACGCTTTGGGAATTGATGGACCGCTATAAAACACCTGAGCCGAGCCGGCGCCTGGCGACGCTGATGCTCGCTTCCGGACAACTCGGAAGGCCGATGATGGGCACGCCGGGCGTGCCTGCGGATCGGGTCAAAATTTTGCGCGATGCTTTTAACGCGACCCTCAAAGATCCTGAGTTTCTCGCTGATATCGATAAGCGGCAGTTTGATCTCGATCC
>JBIOXP010000550.1:0-4149 GCA_044869705.1 Binatia bacterium
AGAAGCTGCCGACGATTGCATTAGGCGCCAACCCACGAATTTGCGCGACCTCATCCAAAGTAAGAATGTCGCCGCCGAAGAATACTCGACGAACCGACGGCAGGCGGGTGCGTGCGCTGGCCAACAACAGATGACCGAGCGCCGGGGTGAGGTGGAGGATTGTGATGGCGTTTTTCTCAAGCCAATTCGTGAGCTGATCGGGCGAGCGTGCTTCGGAAGGGCTTGGAATGTAAATCGTGGCTCCGAGATAAATCGCGGTAAATACGTCCCGGTGCAGATGACTGTATGCAAGGCCGGAAAGCATCGCAAAACGGTCGTTTTCTGTCAGCCCAAACGCTTCCTGCTGCCACGGTAGAAAATGAGTGATTGGGCCGTGGCGACAGACGACCGCCTTGGGCTCGCCCGTCGAGCCGGATGTGAACGCTATATATGCCGGGTCGTCGGCATCGATCTTTATTCCCGCACGGTCAATGGGGAGTGCAGAAAAGCTTTCGAGCAATTCGCTTTTTTCGGACGGAATGGTCATGCGCGAACGCAGATCTAAATTGCTGAGATAATTCAGCAAGTCTTCCGGCGGCTCGCCGGTGCCTGCTATTTGTAACCAGCCTTTCGGCTGTCCGATGCGCAGATAATCAAGTGTGCGCGCGCTTGGATATGCCGGATCGAGGATCAAAAACGATGCGCCTGCTTTAAGTACGCCAAAAATCGCCATGACAAGCGACGCATTGCGTTCGGCATAGATTGCAACCATGTCTTTTGCTTCGATTCCGGCGGTGATCAGGGCGCGGGCAAGGCGATTGCTGGTCTCATCAAGCTCGCGGTAAGTCCATGTTTGTTTCGGATCAACCACCGCGATGGAATCGTGTGAACGCCGCACCTGCTCACTTAAGATCTCATGAATCGCGCCTTCCCATTTCTTATCGAGAACCTCCGTGGGATCCGGCAGCATCGTGCGAGAGTTGTCCGTGACCAGCGATAACTCGGTGATGGGCAGTTCGGGTCTGTTGACAGCTTGCTCCAAAAGAGTTGCCCATTGTTCCAGCATCAGCGCGATGCGCTGTTCGCTGAATAGCGCGGCATTATAGACGGCGACGAGTTCGATCTGGCCGTCTATCTCCGGTGCGTGCAGGACGATATCAAATTTCGCCTCCGGAGCCGGCGGTGGAAGCTTATCGATGTCGCAACCGGTTAGAGACAATCTCCGCTCCGAAGTATCAGCAACGTTGAAGAGAATATCGAAAATGGGATTGTGTCCGGGATCGCGGAGAGGCTTCAGCTCTTCGACAAGTTTCTCGAACGGTATCTCTTGATGACTATAGGCGTCGAGGCAGATCTCGCGAACGCGCTGAAGCAACGTTGAGAAGCTCGGGTTTCCGGAAAGATCGATTCGTAGTGGTAATGCATTGATAAAAAACCCGATCAGGCCTTCAGTTTCAGCTCGATTGCGCCCGGCGATCGTCGATCCGACAATGATGTCTTCCTGACCGGTCATACGCGAGAGCAAAATGTTAAATGTCGCAAAGAGCGTCATGAAAAGCGTTGCGCCGTGTTGCCGGCTGAAGGTTTTCAGCGAAGCGGTCGACGCTTCGGTTAAGCGCCGCGTCAAGCGAGCGCCGCGATAAGAAAGCAGCGCCGGACGGTTGAAATCGTTTGGCGGTTCGACTGGCGTCGGCAAATCAGCGAGCCGATGCTTCCAGTACGCCATTTGGATTTCAAACGCGTCCGAGTTGAGCCACTCCTGCTGCCAGGCCGCGAAGTCAGGGTACTGGACCGGCAGCGGAGGCACGTACGCTTTCTTCGCCTCGCGAGCCGCGGCGTAGAACAGCCCGAGCTCTCGGTAAAAAATAGCTAGCGACGAGCCATCGGCGATCATGTGATGAAAGTTAAGGATCAAGACATGATCGTCAGATGCCAGCTTGACAAGTACTGCGCGCAGCAGCGGAGCAGTGCTGAGATCGTAGAGCAGACGCGCATCGGCTTGAAACCGGCGGTTGCTCTCGGCTTCTGCTTGGTCCTGAGATAGGTTGGATAGATCGTTCACCGGCAGCGGTATGTGCAAATCCGGCGCGCTTTCCTGGAATGGCCGTCCATCAATTTCTTTGATAAAACTTCGAAGGATCTCGTGACGGGCTATTACGTCGTTGAGCGCTTGCTGTAACGCTGAGCTGTCGAGATTACCTCGGATTCGGAACGCCGCGGGCATGTTGTACGCGGAGAGATTCGGATCGACCTTCTGCAAATACCAAAGCCGGCGTTGTGAAAAGGACAACGGTAGCGCTGGATTCCGATTAACGGGCACAATCGGGATGATATTTGTGCCCGCGCTGGTACGGCGAAGCTTCTCGATGTGCTCTGCCAGACCGGCGACTGTCGGTAGTTCAAACAATTTGCGCAGCGGAAGATCCACCTTAAAATTGTTTTGCAGGCGCGCCACAATCCGTGTTGCGAGTAACGAATGGCCACCAAGCTCGAAAAAATTATCGTGAATGCCGATGCGGTCGCGCTTTAACAGCTCCCGCCAAATCTGCGCTACTAATTCTTCGATTTCCGTACGCGGCTCAACAAACTCGTGGGCATGATTCGTCGGCTCTGCCCCAATTGTCGGTAAGGCACCGCGATCGATTTTGCCAGTGGGCGTCAAAGCGAGAGCATCTAAAAACATGAACACCGAGGGAATCGTGAATTCAGGGACTCTCTCCTGGAGGAATCCTCGCAGTTCGGCAACGGTCGGTGCCGACCCGTTACTGCCGACCACATAAGCTGCCAACTCTCTTTCCTCGGACGAATCACGAACACGGGCCACGACTACGGCTTCTTTTACGGAAGGATGCTGGCTGAGAACGGTTTCGATTTCGCCGAGCTCGATTCGATGGCCTCGGATTTTGACCTGATTGTCAGAGCGGCCGAAAAACACGATATTGCCGTCAGCGCAATACTTCGCCACGTCGCCGGTGCGATAGAGTCGCGAATGAACATCCTCGTCAAACGGATTGTGTACGAATTTTTCTGACGTCAGCTCGGGCCGGTTCAAATAACCGCGCGCAAGTCCGTCGCCGCCAATGTAGATCTCACCGGGAATGCCGACGGGCACCAGCTGCAAATTAGGATCGAGAATGTAGACCTGTGTATTGGCGATTGGCCGTCCGATGGGGACTGAATTGCCATTTGCCGTGACTCTCGCCATTGTTGACCAGATCGTCGATTCTGTAGGTCCGTATAAATTCCAGGCCGAATCTGTGACATTCAAAAACCGATCGGCTAACCCGCGCGGTAGGGTTTCGCCGCCACAGAGGATCGTGAACCCGGCGGGATATTGCCAACCGGCCTCGAGAACAAGCTGCCACATCGACGGGGTTGCCTGCATCGCGTTGGCTTGGGACATTTCAAGACGAGCAATTAATCTGGTCGCGTCGCCGCTTTCCTCGGAATTGGTCAAGACAAGCTTAGCTCCGGTGATTAGCGGCAAGAAAAGTTCGAGTGCTGTGATATCGAAAGAAATCGTTGTGACGGCAAGCCACTTCTCTTCTGGCGTCAGACTAATCTGCTTTCCAATCGCAGTTAGGCAATTAACCACAGAGCGATGTTCGATCTGAACTCCCTTGGGGTTCCCCGTCGATCCAGAGGTGTAGATCACGTAAGCGAGATTTGTCGAACCGAAGGAAGCATTTGGGTTCTGGCTGCTTTGCTGCTCAATTGTTGGCCTGTCCCGGTCGAGGCAAACGAACCGCAATCGAGTATTGAGGATCGCGGATTGAGAATCGACGCCATTTTTGATCCTCCATTTTTCATCTTTGACGATGTCTTCCGTAGTAAGCAGAACCGACACCTGCGAGTCCTCCAGCATAAACCGTAGCCGCTCTTTGGGGTAACCTGGGTCCAAGGGGACATAGGCGCCGCCGGCTTTGAGAATCGCCAACAAACCGACCACCATTTCGATCGCTCGTTCGACGCAGATGCCGACCAACTTCTCCGGACCGATCCCGAGAATTACTAAGTAATGTGCTAGTTGGTTCGCCCGGCAATTGAGCTCTCCGTAGGTGATCTGCTGGTCTTCAAATTCTAATGCGATCGCTTCAGGTGTACGCTCCACTTGCTCTTCGAATAGATGGTGGATGCACTTGTCTTGCGGGTACTCGGCTGCGGTCTCGT
>JBIOXP010000551.1:0-14146 GCA_044869705.1 Binatia bacterium
TGATCAAATGGGGCCGCAACGGCGAATTCCTCGCCTGTCCGCAATATCCAGAGTGCAAGAACACCAAGAATTTCAAACGCGACGACAACGGCGGCATTCAAATCGTTGCCGAAGAGAAAGTCAACGAAGCCTGCGAGCTCTGCGGCCGACCCATGCTGCTTCGGTGGGGCAAGTTCGGGAAATTTCTCGGCTGCAGCGGTTATCCCGAATGCAAGAATATCCAGCCGCTGGAAAAGCCGGTGGATCTTGGGATCAAGTGTCCAGAGTGCAAGGAAGGCAATATCAAGGAACGAAAATCCCGATGGGGCAAGATTTTTTACGGCTGCGACCGTTATCCTGAGTGCAAATTCGCTTCGTGGGACAAGCCCGTCGCGATCGCCTGTCCCGATTGCGGCAGCCCGATTCTTTTGGAAAAGGTCACCAAACGAGCCGGACGAACGCAGCGCTGCTACAACAAAGAATGCGGCTATTCAGTGCAGGTCGAGGCACCGCTGCGTGCTCATAACAAGCCGCCGGCGGATCATTCTTCCGCAGCCTCCGCATAAATCCGGCCTCAACGCTCGTGACTTCCATCACGCGCGTTTCTCTGTAATTGTAATCCGGTGTCCAATAGCGTGCGCATTATCGGCGGCGGCTTAGCCGGCGCGGAAGCGGCCTGGCAACTCGCTCGGCGCGGCGTCGCGGTGGAGCTCTATGAGATGCGACCGCAGCGTTCGACCGAGGCGCACGCCGGAGCCCATCTGGGTGAATTGGTGTGCAGCAATTCGCTGCGCTCCGATCTGTTGTCGGCGCCGGCCGGGCTACTCAAAGCCGAGATGCGCCGGCTTGAGTCGCTCATTGTTCGTTGTGCCGAGCAGCACCGCGTGCCCGCGGGTTCAGCACTGGCGGTCGACCGCGAGGCGTTTAGCGCCGCCCTGACAAAAACAATTCAGGCTTTGCCAGGAGTCCGGATCGTGCGCGCAGAAGTTCGCGAGATTCCCGCCGACGGCATGGTTATTGTTGCCAGCGGGCCGCTCACTTCTCCGGCGCTATCGCGGCAACTGGCTGCGCTCTTAGGCGAGCAGCACCTCTATTTTTATGATGCCATTTCGCCGATCGTGACTGCCGATTCGATCGCTATGGAGCTTGCGTTCCGCGCCGCGCGCTACGGTAAAGGCGGCGACGACTATCTGAACTTGCCGCTCACGCGCGAGGAATATTACCGGTTCGTCGATGCTTTGCTCGCGGCTGAGCGCGTGCCGACGCATGGCTTCGAGCGCTTCGTCGCTTTCGCGGGCTGCATGCCGATTGAGGAAATGGCCGATCGTGGCAAAGACACGCTCTCGTTTGGTCCGATGCGCGCGGTGGGACTGATCGATCCACGGAGCGGCAAGCGGCCGCATGCGGTGGTGCAGCTGCGTCAAGAAGATCGGGCTCGGACGCTTTACAATCTGGTGGGCTTTCAAACCAAAATGACTTACCCGGAGCAGCGCCGGGTTTTTGCGCTCATCCCAGGACTCGCGAGAGCAGAATTCGTGCGCTTGGGAAGCATGCACCGTAATACCTTTATCAACGCTCCTCTGCACCTCGAGCCCACGTTGCAATGGCGGCGTCGCCCAACGGTATTCTTCGCCGGCCAAATGACCGGCGTCGAGGGGTATATCGAATCCGCCGCAACTGGACTGCTCGCGGGAATCAATGCCGCCAAGCTGATGAGCGGCGAGCCTCCGGTGACGCCGCCGATCACCACGGCGCTCGGCTCGCTGCTCGCCTATATCACCGATCCTGAACGCAAGAATTTCCAGCCCATGAATGTGAATTTCGGCTTGATTCCGCCCCTGGCGAAACGGCTGCGCGGCAGAGCAAAAAAAGAAATGATGTCGCGCCGCGCGCTCGCCGATCTGAGCGCTTGGGCAGAGGAGCACGGTCTCATTCAATCGAGCACAGAAACCGTTGCGCTTTCATGAGCCCACGACGTAGCGCATTTTTCGATGTCGGCACGAACACGATTTTGTGCCTGATCGCCGAAATTAGAGATACCGGCAGATTCAGAGTCCTGGATGATTTGGCGGAGATCGTCGGACTTGGCCAAGGCGTCGATCGAACGCGCTTGATCGCACCGGAAGCGGAGCGGCGCGCCTCGAACGTCCTGCAAGGATTCGTTCAGCGATGCCGCAGCTTGGGCGTCGAGGAAATGACGGCGGTGGGTACGAGCGCACTCCGCGATGCCAAAAACAGCGCCGAGGTACGCGCTCGCTTCAGCGATGAGATCGGCCTCGAGATCCGCGTTCTTTCCGGCGCCCAAGAGGCGGCGTATTCATTTCTCGCCGTGCAGCGAGGTCTTTCGCTGCCAAGCCGCGAGCTGCTGGTGATCGATATTGGCGGCGGCAGCACCGAATTCATTCGCGGCAACGAATCCGGAGTATCGCGTTCGATAAGCATCGACATGGGATCGATGCGGCTAACCGAGCGATTTCTCCATTCCGATCCGGTAGCGCCCGCCGAAGCGCAAACCATGAGGACCGCCATAGACCGAGAACTTGCGGCGTTGCCCGATCGGGGCATCGATGCAAGCTCCGGGGTCGCGCTCGTCGGCATTGCCGCGACATTTACGACCTTGGCAGCTATGGAAAAGCGGCTCGCAACTTACTCGCATCCGGAAATCCACGGCAGTCGCATCACCGCGCAACAAGTACAAGCCCAAGTGTCTGCGCTCCAGATGAAGACGATCGCTGAACGAAAGGGGCTGATCGGACTCGATCCGAAGCGCGCCGAGGTGATTTTCGCGGGCGCATTTCTGATCGACAGAATCATGAGTTTCTACGGGAAGAACGAGGTGGTGGTCAGCGACCAGGGCGTGCGCTACGGTCTATTGCACGAAGCCGCGCAGGCGATCCAAAAGGGTTGACATTTTTGGGCGGATTGTAAATGATCGGTCTTTCGTTTTACGCGAGCAACAACAGCTCAGGAAAATCTATCATGATGGTAGACGGAGGTCTCAGGCGATGACGAAAGCAGAGTTAGTCGAGGCCGTTGCGAAGAGTGCAAGAATCAGCAAAGTTACCGCCACAACCGCAGTCGATGCGACATTCGATCAAATCGGGAAAGCGATCAGAAAAAGCAAAAGGTTCCAAGTACCCGGGTTCGGAACCTTCACCGTCCGTTCGCGCAAAGCGCGCCAGGGACGTAACCCGCAAACCGGAGCGGTTATCAACATCAAGGCGAGCCGCTCCGTCGGATTCAAGCCTGCCCCGGTGCTGAAAAAAGGCTTGTAACTTGCGGCCGGCCGCACGCAAGCCACCGCGGATGGCGGTGGCTTTTTTTTGCTTTGCCTTGATGCGTACACCAGTGCTGCCTAGAATGGTTGAAGCGTAGAAAGTGAATATGTCGCTCAAAACTGAATCGATCTGGATGGATGGAGAGTTGGTCCGCTGGGAAGACGCGAAAGTTCACGTCCTGACCCACGCATTGCATTATGGAACAGCGTATTTCGAGGGTATCCGCTGTTATCTCCTGGCCGACGGACGTTCCGCCGTATTTCGCCTCGCCGAGCACACCCGCCGCCTGGTGGACTCCGGTAAAATTCTCGGATTTCCCATTCCTTATACGGAAGCGGAGCTCAATCGAGCGACCTTGGATGTGATTCGAGCCAACAAGCTCAAGGAGTGCTACATTCGTCCGTTGGCATTCGTGGGGCTCGGCGACTTAGGGCTTTACGCGCCAAAAAATCCGGTCAGCGTATGCATCGCGGTTTTTCCATGGGGCGCTTATCTGGGCGACGAAGGCCTGCGAAATGGCATCCGCGCCAAGGTCTCTTCGTTCACGCGCCATCACGTCAATGTCATGATGACCAAGAGCAAGACGGCAGGAAACTATATCAACTCGGTGCTCGCCAAACACGAGGTGAAAAAATCCGGCTACGACGAAGCTCTGATGCTCGATGCCGAAGGCTATGTGTCAGAAGCAAGCGGAGAGAACGTGTTCATTGTTCGTGATCGGAAGATCAAAACCACACCGCTGACTTCCATTTTGCCGGGCATCACCCGCGACTCGATCATCACGCTGGCGCGCGACAAAGGCTATGAATTGGTCGAGGAGCGATTTACCCGGGACGAGCTTTATATCGCCGATGAGGCTTTTTTCACCGGCACCGCCGCCGAGTTGACGCCGATACGAGAAGTCGACGATCGCCAAATCGGGAGCGGCCGACGCGGTCCTGTTACCGAAGATCTGCAGACGACGTTTTTCGATATTATCAAAGGCAAAAACAGCCGTTACGAAAAATGGCTGGCCTACCTTTAGACCATACGATCCGCTTCACTTTCTCAACGTCGCGATCCCGCCAAGGTTCTAGCACAAGGATGAGCGACTCTCAGGATCCCACACTGCGCGTGAGCATGTTACCGCGCGATACCAATGCGCGCGGTACCATTTTCGGCGGGGTGATTCTCAGTCATCTCGATTTGGCGGGAGGCATTGCGGCGTCGCGCGTAGCGGCGCGAAACTTTGTCACTCGGGCGATGCGCGCAGTCGAGTTCATCGCGCCGGTGTACGTTGGCGACGTCGTTAGTTTTTATACTGCGATTGTGCGCCAGGGACGCACCTCGATTACGGTGAAAGTCAGTGTCGAAGCCGAGCGCGGACGCGATCCCCGGCACCGGGTCAAGGTTACCGAGGCCGAAGTCGTCTACGTCTCTGTCGATGAGGCGGGAAAACCGCTATCGTTATAGTAGTTGGTTAAACCTATGTCGCCGAGGCAAGAAATCGGGGGCCTTAATCATCGCGTAGCGCGCTTCGACGGAATCTCTCCCCTCTGGAATTGGCGCGCAGTTACGAAAAATTTCCCGGTGCTCGTTCATCCTCAAAACGGTTCCGGAACCGCCGAGCCAATTTTCTCATGACGCCAAGCCCGAAGAAGAATCGGCGCAGCTTCTTCAAAAGATCAAGGACAGTTTGGCGGGATCCAGCCTTTTAGCGCGGACAAGCAGCGGTTGCGGCAGCGATAACGATTGCACCCTCAAAGCACATTCAGTATCAATGTTGCGATGCGCCTGGCGTGGATCGCTTTCGGTATCGGGCTGTTTTGCGCGCTGTTTCCTGTTGGCTGCGGCCGGAATGGCAGCAGTACAAAAACGCTGCGCGTCGGCTTTGTTCCCGCTGAAGATGCCCAGCAGGTCATGCAAAATGCTCAACCGCTGGTGGATATCCTACGCAAAGAGCTGGGCATGGAAATTGAGCCGTTTGTGGCCACCGATTATACCGGCATCGTCGAAGCTCTGCGGGTCCACAAACTTGATGTTGCGTTTCTGGCGCCAGCGTCCTATGTACTCGCGAAAAACGAAGCCGATATCAAAGTCATTCTGAAATCTGAGCGTAAAGGCATTCCCTTTTATTATGCCGCCATTATCACCCGAGCGGACAGCGGCATACAAAATTTGGATGATTTGCGCGGCAAGAGCTTTGCCTTCGGCGATACGCTGTCGACCACCGGCCACGTTTTCCCGCGCAAGATGTTGAAGGAGAGGGGCATCGATCCGACCCGCGATTTGAAGCAGATTCTTTATTCCGGCGGACATGACGCCACAGTGCTCGCGGTGCTAAACGGCAAAGTTGATGCCGGGGCGACCTATGCCAATTCCCCGGACAGCACGGACACGGCTTGGATGCGCTACCTAAAAGATCCCGAAGACGTGAAGCGCATTCGCGCGATCGCTTTCTCCGAACCGATTCCCGCGGACAATCTCGTCGTGAGCGGCGCGCTCGATCCGAAGATTGTCAAAAAGCTCGAGGAGGTTTTTGTCGAGCTCAGCCGCGATGCCAAAGGCAAGGAGATGCTGCGCGATCTTTATCAGATCGACGGTTTTGTTCCGGCCACTGACCAGGACTACGATAGCGTGCGCAAAGCCTTCACGGAGGCGGGCATTCAGATAAAAGCGTCTCTGCAGAAGACAGGCTCGTGAGCATTCTCGAGGTCAAGGATCTCTGTCACGCTTACAATGGGAGTGCGCCGGTCCTGCGCGGCGTGAGTTTTAGCGTCGAGCCGGGCGAATTTTTGGGTGTCATCGGCCTGAGCGGCTCGGGAAAGTCCACGTTACTGCGCTCTATCAATAGGCTGATCGATCCGACTTCCGGCGAAATCTGGGTGCCGCAGAGCCTTGTATCAAGGGCATCGACCACGGCTCTCATTAACGTCCTGACGCTCGGCGGCGGTGACCTGCGCCATCTGAGGCGAAAAGTCGGGATGATTTTTCAACAGTTCAATCTGGCCAAGCGTCTCTCGGTCATCGAAAATGTGCTTGCCGGAGCGCTCGGTTATCAGTCCGGGCTGCGGAGCACATTCCGCGCGTTCACGCGGGAAGAACGTCGGCACGCGTTGATCAATTTAAAAAGGGTGGGTTTGCTCGAGCACGCTTACAAACGCGCCGACGAGCTCAGCGGCGGCGAACAGCAGCGGGTCGCGATTGCGCGGACATTGATGCAACAGCCGTTAATTATTTTAGCCGACGAACCTGTCTCGAGCCTCGATCCCAGATTGTCGCGCGTGGTTCTCGACATCCTCAAGAGAGTTTGCCGGGAAGATGGCATCACCGCCGTGGTCAGCCTGCATACGCTCGAGCTGACGCGTGGCTATTCCGATCGGGTCATCGGTTTGAAGCAGGGGCGGATCGTCTTCGACGGTCCGACTGCGCAATTGTCCGATGCGGCCGTCGAGACGATCTACCAGCATCATGATCAACACTGAGTCTATGCCTTAAAATCGTCGAGCCGAAGGAGATGCATTGCCGGAAACGATGCAGCAACCGGACGGATTAGATATTTTTGTCGAAGCGCCGGCGGCGCCGAGACGCAGCAAAAGTTTTTATGCTTCGGTGCTGCTCGCCGTCGTCGTTCTCGGGTGGTCGATCGATGGAGCGAAGATCCGTCCTGGCGAGCTGCTGCACGGGATCCCGCAAGTTTTTCTGACGCTCGGGCGCATGTTTCCGCCGGATTTTCGCAGAATCACCGAGACCAAGAACTACTTTTTTCCCGAGACGCTGTCATGGTGGGATTTGCTTCTGCCGCTGACGGCGACTGGCGAGCAAGCCCGAGTTCGCCAGCGCTGGTGGGATAACACCTTTCCGCAAACCGTGATCGGCGCGACGTTGGAGACGGTACAGATGGCGCTTGCGGGAACGTTCCTGGCCTTGCTCGTCGCTTTCCCGTTGGGTTTCCTCGCAGCCCGCAATACCACGCCGCATCGGTTTATTTACTACGCTGTGCGCATGATATTAAATCTGGTGCGCACCATTCCCGATCTTGCTCTTGGACTTCTGTTCGTCGCGGCCGTCGGCCTCGGCGCATTTGCCGGCACGTTGGCGTTGGCCGTGCACACCAGCACCGTGCTCGGCAAGCTCCTTTCCGAATCGGTCGAAAACATTGATGAAGGCGTCGTCGAGGCGATCCGCGCCACGGGCGCGGGATACGCACAAATTCTCTCGTTTGCCGTGCTGCCGCAAATTCTCCCGGATCTGATTTCTTTCACTCTGTATCGGCTCGAAACCAATATCCGCGCCGCCTCGGTGCTCGGCCTGATCGGCGCGGGTGGCATCGGATACCTGATGAACACCAGCTTTCGTACCTTTCAATATCAGGAGGCCGCGGCGATCGTGATCGTGCTCATCGCGCTCGTGATGCTGGTTGATTATCTGAGCTCGCGTTTGCGCGCGCGCGTCGTCTGACGCCGCCCGTGGTTACGTTTTCTCGGCCGTCCAATCGTAGAAGTCACTGATCCCGTGGACATTTTCTTATCCCATGGTAATCTCGCCCAGGAGCGATTTTTTCCCATGATCCGTACGGTCGGTCTTGTGGCCAAGTACCAGGAACCCAAAGCGGCGCAAATGGTTCGTTGGCTAGTGCCCTGGCTCAAAAAGCGCGGCAGGAAAGTATGCGTCGAAAACGGCCTGGCGCGTAGCGGCGCGCGTCCCTGCAGCAAAAAAGAGATGGCGGCGAAGGCCGATCTGATTATTTCTCTCGGCGGCGATGGCACTCTGCTCAATATTGCACCGCTGGTCGAGCGTCCGGACGTGCCGATCCTCGGCGTCAATCTCGGCGGACTCGGGTTTATCACTGAAGTGGCGGTGGACGAACTGGAAAGCGTGCTGAGCAAGACCCTGGAGGGAGATTACGAAATCGAAAAGCGCATGACTCTCGAAGTCCGGGTCTCGGGGAAGAACGGCCGTCCGCATAAGTTTCGCGTGCTTAACGATGTGGTGATCGCCAAGGGCGCGCGCAGCCGAATCATCGACCTCGAAACCTATGTGGGAGATGATTATCTCTGCACCTATCGAGCCGACGGTCTAATCATCTCGACGCCTACAGGCTCCACGGCTTACTCGCTCGCGGCGGCCGGTCCGATTCTGGAGCCGACGCTCGGAGCGATGGTGCTTTCGCCGATTTGTCCGCACACCTTGACGCATCGGCCGATCGTGGTTCCCAGCAATGCGGCCATTCGCGTGACCTTGCGCTCATTCGGGGACACCGTCATTTTGATTCCGGATGGACAACCCGGTGTACGGCTCGACAATGGCGACCAAGTCGAAGCCCGTGACTATGGCTTGCCGGTCTCGCTCATCAAACTGGCGTCGCGCAGCTACTACGAAATCCTGCGGGAAAAATTGAAGTGGGGGGAGCGTTAGGCGCTGCGATTTATGCTGCGCGAGCTTCGCATCAAGAACTTTGCGGTCATCGATGAAGTGGTCCTCGAGCTCAAGCCGGGACTGAATATCATTACCGGTGAGACGGGCGCCGGTAAAACGATCATTCTCGATGCCCTCGGATTGATTGCTGGCCAGCGCGGCAGCACGGATGTGATTCGAAACCGAGAAGATGAAGCAAGCGTGGAAGTGCTGTTCGATTCGTTGCCGAACGAGGTTTCCGAAAAGCTTGCCAGCGCGGGTTTCGCAGCCGACGACGAAATTGTCATCAAGCGGATCGTCAGCCGCTCCGGCAAGAATCGTATTTACTTGAATGGTAGTCTGGCGCCGCGCAATATTCTTGGCGAAATAGGACCGGCCTTGGTGCAAATTTATGGCCAGCACGAGCACCAGACGCTGCTGCAGCCGGAAAGTCATCTGACTTTGCTCGATGTTTTTGCAGAGCTCGAGGCGCCCGTCCGCTCGATGCAGATGAGTTACAAAACCCTGGCCACGTCCTGGAACGAGCTGAATCAAGTGAAGCAGTCACTGGAGCAGAAGCGCCGGGAGAGGGCGCTTTTGCAGGCACAGTGCGAAGAGCTCGAGCGCGCGCGGCTCAAGCCTGGCGAAGAGGAAGAGCTCCGTGCGGCAAAAAACGTCTTGGCGCACAGTGAAAAGCTTTATCAGGGCTGTCGCGAAGGTGAAGACCTCCTCTATGAAAGTGATGCGGCGCTCGTCGGCCGATTGGGTAAATATTCGGCACGGCTTCGTGAACTGGCTGGTATCGATCATCATTTGCGCCCGACGGTCGAATTGCTGGAGTCGTCTTTGGCGCAGCTCCAAGAGGCGGCGGCGCAGCTCCGTCGCTACGCTGACCGGATTCATTTCGACCGTAATTCCCTGGAGCAAGTCGAGGAGCGACTCGCTGAACTGCAACGGTTGAAACGAAAGTATGGCGGCAGCATCGAAGATGTCTTGCGCGTCCATGAAGAAGTAAAACAATCTCTCAGCAGCTTGGACCAAAGCGAAAGCAAAATCGCGGCGCTGGAGAAAATCTTTGCCGATGCTCGGCACGCGGCATGGGATGAGGCCGAGAAAATCTCGACGGCGCGGCAGCGTGCCGCAAAAAAGCTCAAGCGCGAGATGGAAAGGGAAGTAAGAACGTTAGGCATGCCGGAGACGGCTTTCGAAGTACGCTTTACAATCCGCGATGAAAAAGCCGATCTGCCGCCGTTCTTTGTCGGTGGGAAAAAGCTAACCGAGCACGGCATGGATCAACTCGAGTTCTATTTTTCGCCAAACCCCGGCGAGCCGCCCAAACCGCTTGCGAGAATTGCTTCCGGCGGCGAGCTCTCACGCCTGATGCTCGCGCTCAAAGCGCTGGTGCTGACATCGGGCGAGGCTTCGACCTTATTGTTCGACGAAGTGGATGCAGGCGTAGGCGGCCGCGTCGCCGAGATTGTGGGCAAAAAATTAAAGCAGGTGGCGGCGCGCCAGCAAGTGCTCACCGTCACTCATCTGCCGCAGATTGCCGCTTTGGCGGACGCGCATTATGTGGTTGAAAAAGAGGTGGACCAAGGACGAACTTACACCCGCGTTAAAGAAGTATCCGAGCGCGAACGAATCGACGAAATCGCCCGTATGCTGGGCGGTATCAAAATTACCGATCAGGCGAGAAGGCATGCCGAGCAGTTGGTTCGGAGTAAATAGAGTTAGGACTGAACTCTCGGTTTCGACGCGGAGATGCAGGTTGACTCGACCCGCTCCCCGTTTGGCTTCGTGCTCAGGCTCGTTACTCACCACTCAGTCCTTCCGAATCGTGGGGCCGTAGCTCAGTTGGGAGAGCGCTTGAATGACATTCAAATCTCACCTCGCCTTGAAGCGTTTCAGACCGACTGGGCTTTCTCAAACCGTTTTGCATTCCGTTGAGAGCAGCCACTGTACCGCAGGTCTTGGCTCGGTCAATGCCTTGCCACGCCGTCGAAGGTGCGCGTTACACGTTCACACGAAATTTTCTGTGGAGTTATGAAATGCGTTGGGCAATCATCGCACTGGTGATGGCTGTTATCGCTAACGTTAATGCCTCGTCGGCTCATTCGGCCGAAGCGATAGTTGGCCAATATTACTCACATTTCGAAATCGGTGAAGTGAAAGCGAAGTTCTCAAGCGTAGAATCGCACTATACGGTTTCGGGTGTGTATGTCACTGGTGAAATTAGCTTCGGCACTGTCAGTGGTCGGCAAGTCTTTGATTGGCGCGCCGATGGCCGGTACACCCCAGCTAGTAAAGCCACCGAGGAGAAGTTCGATCTATTCAGCCCAACGAATCACGCTTTGCAAGCATCGTTCACGTCGAAATTTGTGTGCAGCAGAGATCCTTGGCTCGATGCGACAGCGGCACCGTGTCAACCAGTGACCAGGACCCAAAGTGGAAGTCCCCCAGGAGCCTTTCCGTCAGACCTCAGCAACGTCAACGGAGTTCCGTTCTCTTCTATCCTGTCAAAAACCCAACGGGCCGAGCTCAATCGTCAGTACAGGCTGTTTAACGCGACAAACCAAAAATATGAGCACGGAAATAGCCCATCGGCGCAATTTGTAACCACCGCTCCGGTTATCGTCTCCCCATCTCATAGCGCTTACATGGTGTTCGGAAAATCCAAATTCGTCATCAAACCGGGAGATAAATTGAACGGCACCCAAATACTGGTCCATTTCATGCCTATGGATATGAAGCCGGGGCAACTCCAGGAGATATTTCCCTGGCAGAAGCCGACTGACATTCTTGCCCAGGGGCTCGACATTCCGGACGAGATATTCAACAAGCGATATGGGCAATGGAAAATGCGCGCACGTATCGCTGCGCCGACCGTAGGAGCCTGGACCCGAGAAGTTCCATTTCAATATGTGATGAAAAGTCCGGCGTTGACTTCGCCGTCGAAGAGCAGCACTGAACGCCAAGCGCCGTCGAAATAGGAGGCAGATCGAAGATTGCCCGAACAAGACCCCGCTTCTGGCTCATCCATCCTGTTACTGGAGTTCATTCGTGGCCATGGCTGAACGAGGGAGCCAAAGGATTTTAGTTAGGGTTGTTCGGCTAAAGGGAAAGACATCCGCGAGTCTAGCGCTTGCGTCGGTAATCGGGACTTGTTAAAAAGGCGACATTCATAATACGCGCACAACCATGCACAGCAAGCAGTTTAGTCAACCCGCTAAGTAGCTCATTTCCACCTCCGGGGCCGTAGCTCAGTTGGGAGAGCGCTTGAATGGCATTCAAGAGGTCGTGGGTTCGACTCCCATCGGCTCCACCAAATTTTTGCGCAGCAAAAATTAGCATTGGAATTTGGCGATTGGAACAATCGAATCCAATGCGGTCGTTTTCTCTACTTTCCAATTTCACTCGGGTTTCGGCTCTACTTTCCATTTGCGCAGCAAAAATTAAGAGCGGGGTGGGATAATTCCGCCGCTTGGCAACCGCTGAGAACCCGCATCCTTCCCTCACACATCTCACCTCCAGGACTTTCTCGTTCGATTCCGCGCTGAGATTTTAACCCCTGCAATTATCCTGTGATAAAGCCGGTGCAAGGACTGAACTGAAGCAGAAAGGACCCATGCGTTCGCGCTGGTTCTACCAAACGGACGCTTCCTCCAGAAACGGTGATAGCAGTCGATACAGCGAAGCGGATGGTCGCTCGAAAAAAGTTTTCGGATCCGGTCCGTGGTACTGAGGTGCCGAGAGCGATAGACATTTCGGCCCTCGCATTTTGGACAAAGAATATCGTCGCGGTGCGCCATACAGGTGACAAGCAAATCGCTTGAAATAAAAAGCAAACCGCCGCCGTCAGCTGGCAGAGTCGGCATCTGAATAGGACGCAGAAAATTAGAAACGGAGAGTATTCTTCAAAAACGCCGGATCGATGTTGCTTTGTGGTTAGTTGATCTCCAAGGTTGCTCGACACGCCCTGATCAAGAAGCTCAGCTCTTTACCAACGGTATCCAAGCGAGGTTTGGCCGATGATCTGTCTCCGTTTTCTGTGTGTTCGCGGCCCGCTCGCGAGCGATACATTCGCCGCACACTTGGGCCCGTTCGGGAAGCGACTGTAATGAAATGTACGTACTCGTCGGCCAGCGCGAACACTTCGGAGAAATATGCCATACGTCAGTTGCAGCCGTTTTTTTCCGGACTTCGCGTGGAATAGAGACGTTTAGCATGAGCGCCTCCCACGAAAATATCGCTGGCGATCTTCAGCCACAGATATATCCACCAGCCAACCTTTCGAGACGGTCTTGACCTGGTGTGGCTGATTTAAGCAGGCCAAGTAAAAGTTCAGGGCAGGAGGATTCTGGCGCTCGTTAGCTGACGGCACAGCACGCTCTACATTTAGTTTAGAGCGACGCATGACCTGTTTATGAAGCAAACGCGATTCCAGCCCAAATAATCAGCAACTTACCTTCAAATGGGCGAGGGATCGTCCGTCGGCTCCTACAGTCGCCAAGTAAACTTTGTCAGTGTTATAAAGACGGTGGCTTAACGGGGTCGGAACGCGCTCGACGCTCAGAGCAGCTCCCGCTTCACGCGACAAACCCACTCGCGTCTGAAGAACTGCTCCTCATCTTCGTACGCCCTAATCTCCGCCGCCAGGATGAAATCATCGGAGTCCGATGCCAAGCAGGTATGCGTCTCAACCCGGATCTTCCAGACACCACGGCAAAACCAGGTCTTGAGATGGATCTCGGCCCGCGCTGTGGCCGGATCTTCTTCGTCGATCCGAAAACGCTTGAGCATTGTTTGGCCGATGTCCAGATCGATTGCTTTGATGTGTGTGAGCTTGGGGCTCTCGGTATTACTGCTGGAGACGGTATAAACGGTCTCATTGGTCGTGCGATCACGCTCGAGTATCCGCTTCACCGCGGGCGGACGGCGCTCGGTCAACTCAGCGGCCGCGCGTTCAGGTGGTTCAAAGGGCTTGAGCGCGGCATCACTCGGATGCGTTGCTCGTACGGGTAGATCCAGGAAGCTCTTGCCGGCAAAAAAACTCAAGGTTACCGGCTTCGGTGTCGGCCAAGCGATCGGCCAGTAGCCGGTAGAGAGAGCCAGTCGCAATTTATGGCCGGCGGGAAACGCATAAGCGACATCGTTCATCGTCACCTTTACCGAGAAAAACTTGCCGGGGTCGAGTGGTTCGGGATGCTCATGGCTGTCGCGATGCGTGAGATTTAGCAGCCCGTAGGTTACTCGGGCCGATGTTCCGTCGGGAGCCACATCGTTCAGGCGCAGGGCAACGAAAGCAATCGGCTGGTCGGCGGCAATTTCCAACGTAGCTACCGGGGAACCGAGAATTTCCAGTCTCTCCGGCAGTGGCTCCGAGTCGAACGTTAAAGAACAACCGTCATCGACGCGCTGGTCTGTTGGCGCCTCGCCCGGCGCGCCAAATCCGCACCATTCGCCGGCGCAGAGCCCGGTCGTGTGGGGAGAGCGAAAATCAATTTGTCGTTCTT
>JBIOXP010000552.1:0-3731 GCA_044869705.1 Binatia bacterium
CGATAAAGCATCCCACGACTCTCGCTCTTCCTTAGACAACTTTTGAATCACCGACCTGAAAAACTGGTGCTGAATTATTTTTTGATTATGTTCGATCAGCTGTAAAAGTTCATGGATGAGAGCTACATGAAGTCTTATGTAGTGAAGCTTGATCCCATTGTACGCGCCCCAATCGCGCGAAAGCTCGACGGGACCCTTCGGCTTTGAATCTGTGAGAATCATATTGCTGAAGATTCCGTCTTTACAATCATTGTAGATGAGAGCTAACGTCAAAACGAAATTACATAACTCGTGTGGCACTCGTTCATCGCCGACAAACGCTTCTCGGTCGAACGTTTGCAGAGGAGCAAGTAATTTCGTTTCCTGTATGAAGTTTGTCATACGCGACAAAATTACGAACCGTTGATTTTGTCTCTAGTCTAATTTTACATCGACAACTACAAAGTGATCCGCTGCCAGAGCTTCCTGAAACACCGGCTTTAACTGTTCCTTCTTCGTCACGGCGTAACCTTTCGCGCCATAGAGCTCCGCCAGGCGCGGCAAATCCGGAATGAATAGTTCGGTTCCGATGATGCGGCCGTTATAACTCTTGATCTGGTCGCGCTTCATGCCGCCGTAAGCGTCGTTGCGCAGGATGAGAACGAAGATCGGGATTTTGTGGTAAGCCACGGTAGCGAGCTCCTGCTGCTCCATCATGAACGAACCATCCCCGGTAACACAGATCACGCGCGCCTCCGGCCGGCCGAGCTTCACGCCCATGGCGGTGGCCAGCGCGGTGCCGATGGCGCGGAACTCGCCGGCATGAATAATCGGGTTCACTGCATCGATCCCGCGTAGCGTGTCGCCGGTCATTCCTGACGTCGTGAGAATTTCATTGCCGGTGAGCAGCTCGTTGAGCGCGCGCATCACCGATTCGTAGGTCAAGCCCTTATTCGCGGGCTTACGCTCGACCTCGTTTTTCCACGCTTCTTTCGCCTGCTCGATCGCTTCTGCTCTCGAACCAGTTTCGGCCGGCTTGGATTGGCGCTTTTTCAGTTCATCGATCATCGCCTGCAACGCAACTTTGGCGTCGGCCTGAATCGACAACGCCGTAGGATAATTGCTGCCGAGTTCATCCGGATCGATATCGATTTGCACGATCTTGGCATTCGCCGGAATAATCTCATGGCCAAAGCGCATCGTCGTACCTTCACTGAATGTGGCGCCGAGGGCAAGAATCAGATCGGCGCCTTGAAAAAATTTCCGTGAATAGGGGCGGCTGCCGAAGCCCAAGCAGCCGAGCGCGAGCGGATGACTTTCAGGGAAAACGCCCTTCGCCGTATAGCTCACGGCCACAGGTGACGAAACCAATTCAGCCAATTCCCGGAGTTCTTCACGCGCTCCCGCCCAATCAACGCCGGTGCCGGCAAGTACCACCGGAGCTTTTGCGTCCAACAGAAGATCGACCGCCGATTGTACCGCAGCCGAATCCATCGCCGGCGCAACGGGTTCCGCGCGAGGCGTAAAGCTCAAAGGCTCGGGTAAATGCGCGTGTTGTAAATCTTCGGGAACAATTAGAAAGACCGGTCCTTGCCGGCCGCGTGTGGCTTGACGAAACAACGATTCGAGCAGCGAACCGAGCTCCTCGATGCGCTCCAGCTTCGCGCTCTGTTTGGTGATCGGCTGAAACAGGCGAGCGTGCTCCATTCCATGAAACGAAGAGTACGGGCTTTTCGCAGCCGCGGCGGTATCGATATCCGAGGAGATCACAAACAGCGGAACGGACTCCTTATGAGCTTGTGCGACGGGCGTGACGATGTTGGTGGCTCCGCCGCCGGCCGAGACCAGACAGACCGCCGGCTTTTTGGTTGCGCGGGCATAGCCAAGCGCCATGTTTCCTGCGCCGCCCTCATGTTGGGCATTGACAAATTTCATGTGCGGCCGTCTTGCGATCGCGTCGCCGATCGCAAAGGAGGTGTGCGCCAGCACGCCAAAAACATTGATCACTCCTCTCGCGCTCAGGTATTCGATCAAAGCGTCCGCCACAGTGGTTTGGCTCATCGTGTCCTCCTGGATTTTCTCAGGATTGATTATTGTACCGGGGGTGAAAATGCAATCTGGTTGGTTAGATCGATGACGCTATCGGACGCGCGCTTTCGAGCGTCTGCATCTCGTGACGCACACCGAGACGCCGTCCGAAGTAGCGCACCAGAAGCGCTCCGCTGACGGTCAGAGCGATGATGAAGATACTGATGATACTGGCGGCTTCGCGATTACTGACGGCAATCGACGATAGCTCCAACGCCATCAGTGAAAGAGTCATCGTGTCGCGGGAAGCGAGCAGAATGATGCTGCTGGTCGCGCCGGCGGCGCTGACAAAGTTCATCACGGCGAGAAGAACAAGGCTCGGCGCCAGCAATGGCAGCCAGATCATCACGTAAGTTCTCAACCATCCGGCACCGGAGACGCGGGCCGCCTCCTCCATGTCGGCGCCCACCTGAACCAGCACGCCTTTCATAATGTTCACCCCCGTGGTTTTCCCCTGGAGAAGAATGACAATGATCAGCGCCCAAACCGTGCCGAATAGAAAATTCAGTCCCGGGGTGCCGATAAAAACCCACAACAAGCCAAGACCGGCGAGAATGCCGGGAATGGCGCCGGCACCCCAAATCATGAAATCGAGCGCGCCGCGACCGGGCAGCCGTGTGCGCACGATGATGTAGGCGAGCACCGAAAAAATCAGCGGACTCAAAGCGGCAGCGCTGACGGAGAGCACCAGAGTCGTCCGCAGTGCCTTTACAAAAACCGGATCGGTCAACACGAACCGCCAGTGATCCAGGGTAAATCCCAAAACGAAATAGCCGATTCGCTGCATGAAACTGCCGAAGACAAGGATCGCGAGCGGTCCGACAGTCAGGAGCGCGAGCAGGAGCGCAATCAAACCGAAAGCAACATAATTCCCGCTGCCGAGATCGATGAGTCCCGGACGAAAGCTACCGGTGATGGTCGTGTAGCGGCGCCGCGCCAGAATCCAGCGCTGCAGAGGAATAATGAAAGCGATAATCAAGAGCGTGAGACTCGCCAGAACTGTGGCCTCGCCATAATTGGGGATTTGGTTTCTGATCAAGGTGAAAATTTTCGTCGAATAGACGAAGAATCCGAAGGGCATGCCGAGCAGATATTCCGTTTCGAAAGATTGAAAGACGCGGAGAAGCTGTAACGCAAAAACCGTCATCATTGGCGAAATCAGCAGCGGCAGGGTCACTTTGAACACTGTCCGCAAATTACCCGCGCCGCCCACGCGCGCGGCCTCCTCGAAACTCGCGTCCATATTTCGAAACGCCGGTGTCAGGAGCATGACTTTGATCGAGATGCCGTGCCCCATCAAATTCGCCCAGATAATTCCCTGGACGCTGAAAATATTGAACGGGCCCTGATCGAGATGCAACAAATTTTTCAACGCCACGTTGATAACGCCGATATCGGGATCGAGGAGCGTGATCCAGGCGATCGTCGTCGGTAGCGACGGCACCATATAGGAAACCCAGAACAGAAATTCCAGCGTGTGACTGAATGGAATCTTCGTGCGCGCCAACAGCCAAGCAATGCTGACACCGACCGGAAAACTGACCGCCACGGTGAGCGTCCAGATCAGTAAAGAATTGCCGAGCGATGTCAGAAGTCCTGCGCGGTGAAAGGCATTGATCCAGTGAGCGATGCCCCATGATCGGGGCTCGACAAACCAGTCATTG
>JBIOXP010000553.1:0-5827 GCA_044869705.1 Binatia bacterium
AAAAAAAACGCCGGGTGAAAGAAGGCCCGGACCCCTTTATTGCCCGAAGTCGCGGCTTGAGGCTCAGCTTTCAAATTTCAAACGGATTGAATCGCGTATGGATTTGCGAGTCTTTTGTGATTGCGAATCTCTTACGGACTCAACGGCCGCTCGCCCGGTCCGGCTGGGCGCGCCACGCACACAATCCATAGCGATGGCGCCAATAATCTTGAGACTCTGCTTTTCTTTGGAGATATGAAAGCCGGCGGCTTGTCTCCACGCTCGGCGCATTGATCACATGCTCGCGTAAATCCGGCGCCAGAATAAACGACTCGCCTTTCCCGTCGCGCTTGACATGGGGTCAATAAATTCAACGAGGCCGATAGTGGGCTAGATTTGCGCTTCATTTTTTTTCTCAAAAGACGATTTGTTTTCAACCATCGAAGTCGGTATGTTTAGGTTTCCGCAACATTTGAGCTTGTCTGCCGCAGCACCAGGAGTTCTGCATCCAAACATCGGGGAGGTCCTGGCAATGCTAGAATCCACCACTAGAACCCTTTTGGAAGCCAGCCGAAAAACACGGGAGCGGTCGCGCGACTTGGTTGCTGCTACGCAGGTGAAAACGAGACAATCAGAAGAAATCATTGCCCGAAGTAAAGAGTTGCTAACGCACAGTAGATCCTTGGCGTGCAGTCGTTCCGCTCTGGATTCGTCCCCCCGAAGACCCTTAGCGTCTTATCTCAGCATCCCGAATCGCCTTTCATCATGCGAGCGAGCGGGGAAGATGTATTTTATTTCGGCTGCTTTCCTTGGGCGCCTTCGTAATTAGCGCAGTCTTGCTTGCATCACAGCCCCATAGCAGACCCGATATGCGCTTGTTACGGTTCATAATGTGACGCTGCATTACCGTTCCACAGGAAAGATGACCCCTGTTTCGCCCCCTTCCGAACATGGATAACCTGGTGCTCACCGAGAACGGCCAGCCGATCGACAAACTACGCTTCGAATATTACTTCCGCCGAGCTGTGCGCTCGCTGGCATTAAGAATTCTACCTCGCACGACATTCGTCAGTGTGTGGCAACCCGCTCGCAACAAATAAAATTCCAACGGCAGCGGCCATGAGAGTGCTCGGCCATAGCAGTGTCGCGAGTCATATGAGATATCAAATCTCACCGCAGTCTGATTTGAAAGCGGTGTTCGGTATCGCTCCGAAGACTGTTCCGCAAGTGTTCCCGAAGAAAAGAGCAATTTGCACAGTACAAGGTAAGTAGCTGGTTTTTGTTGGCGTCCCCGACGGGATTTGAACCCGTGTTATCGGCGTGAAAGGCCGGTGTCCTGGGCCGAGCTAGACGACGGGGACGATTTGCTGGTGAGCCGTGCCGGATTCGAACCGACGACCCTCTGCTAAAGTTTTTGCAGGGGCAAAAGTAAAAACCACACCTTACTAAAATCCGTAGCTTTTTCAAGGCAACCGCGCTCTCCGCCGAGTACGGGATCTACCCGTATACTACGGCAAACCTGTTAAAGGACCGCGGCATCGAGGCGACAGACGCGGAAACAGGCCCAGTGAGAACCCGAGGCTCAAGTCATCCTGGAAAAGGAAGGCGCAGGTCATCTGCCATCGCTATCCGAGAGAAGATAGACGAGCCGCCGCCCATATTCTCAATCCTGCAAAAGTTTTTGTTGTTGATTTGGTATCTTACAGCATATAATTTCACATAAGTTCAGCCAGCTATGCGTATGAACCGCTAAGCCTCGGAGGGAGATGAGCAACATGGAAATCATATATAACCTTACCTATTGGTTTGATTTCATCGTGCTTGCGGTGCGCCATCATCCTCTCATCTCGGTGGCCACAGTCCTGGTCGCTTTTCTTTTCTATCAAACTCTAGGCGTAATGAAGGTCGTTGGCACAATAATAAGTTTTGGTCTAGCCGTGGCCACGGCCATTCTTTTAGACATGTTGATGTAGCGCGTATCCGCCACACAACAGCAACACGCCCCAACCTCGCAAGACGACCGCGACCAACGGCCAACGTTGATTTACCCGTACTAACGGAAAACTCTGAGTGTTAACGGAGGTCACGGTTGCTGCCAATCCAGCCAACCCACGGCACTTGTTTAAATGCTAACGAATCGTAGGGCGAAGGCCAGACGAGCATAACAATAAGAATTTTGCAGAGAATCGCCTGACCCGCGCTAGTTCTAACGAGATGGTCAAAATGTTCGGGGGTTGCTGATGACGCGGCGGATTGCTGGTGAGCCGTGCCGGATTCGAACCGGCGACCCTCTGCTTAAAAGGCAGATGCTCTACCGACTGAGCTAACGGCTCGCGACCGACGTAAACTCTAGTTTCATAACGGGAACGTGCTGGTAAGTCAATGAATCGAGAGCGTTTTTACCTGCAACGAAAAAAGGCGCCAAACACATTTTAACGCTGTCTTGGATCCAAAATATCGCGCAAACGATTACCGAGTATATTGAGCGACAGAATAGTAAAAAAAATCGCTGCGGCGGGAAAAGCGATCACGTGCGGGTAGCTGCGCATGGCGCGATAGCCGTCCTGCACAAGCGTGCCCCAGCTCGTGCCCCATGCGCTATAGGGATCATTGATGCCGATACCGATAAAGCTGAGAGTGGATTCGGCGAGCATCGCCGAGGGAATACTAAACGTCAGCGTCACCAGAATCGGACCAACAATGTTGGGCAGGATATGGCGCGAAAGGATCCGCCCGCGTGAAGCGCCCAGAGCATAGGCGCTTTCGACGAAGAGAAATTCCTTTGCTTGCAGCACCTGGCCGCGTGCGATGCGCGCGAAGCGCACCCACGTAACTAATCCAAGCGCGATCAGCAAACCGCCGATGTTTCTCCCGAAGACTAGCGACAGCAAAATAAAAATCAGCATGTCGGGGAGGCCGTAAAATAGATCGACGATCCGCATCATGGCGTGATCCCAATTACCGCCCTTGAACCCGGCAATGAGACCGTAGGTCGTTCCTATGATCAGCGCGATTGCCGCCGTGCCGAGACCCACGGTGAGAGAAACACGCGCGCCATAAAGCACTCGAATCAACAGATCGCGTCCAAGCCCGTCTGTGCCCATCCAATGCCTCGCGCTCGGCGGTTCCAAAAGCCTTGCCGCTTCCAAACCGCCAACCCTATACGAGGATAACCAAGGGCCAACAACCGCCGCTAAGATGACGATCAACAAGAAAAGTGCGCTGATCGGAAGAAGACGATTGCCCGAGGTGCTGACAGAACTCAGTTCAAGCGTCATAAGCTAAGGTTATTCGGCACGGATGCGTGGATCGACCCAACCATACAAGAGATCGACGGCAAGATTGGCACCCACCAGAATCGCGGTATAAACGAGGGTAACGCCCATGATCAGCGGATAATCGCGGTCGGTCACGGCGGTAATAAAAAACCGTCCCATACCAGGGATAGCGAAAACATATTCAACGACAAATGAGCCCGTGAGCAGAGCGGCGATCAGAGGTCCCATGACGGTCAGAATAGGGATCAGTGAATTGCACAGCGCATGTTTTGCGACCACCACTCGTTCCCACGCGCCCTTGGCGCGCGCGGTCCGCACAAAATCCTCATCTAAAATCTCGATCAAGCTCGATCGTAACAGCGCGGACAAATACGCTGCTGGCGCGGCACCGAGCGTGATCATCGGCAGAATCACGCTGCTCCAATCGTCCCAGCGACCCGCCTGGAGCCAGCCCAACTGCAACGCTACGGTCCAGATCAGCAACGCCCCGAGGATGAAATTCGGCAATGAGATGCCGAGAGTGGAAACAAACAAACACAGGCGATCGATAACCGACTCGCGGTAGTATGCGGCGAATAACCCCAGGGGAAAAGATATGACCACGGCGAACAGCACGGCGAGAGCGCCAAGCAGGGCCGAAGTCGGCAATGTATCGGCGATGACTTCCGTGACGTCCCTATCGAGATATTTATAGGAGGGGCCGAGATCGCCGCGTGCCAGTGCGCCAAGATAGCGAAGATATTGTCCGAGCACCGGCTCGTTCAGATGATATTTGGCTTCAAGATTCGCAAGAATTTCCGGCGGCAACTTACGTTCGCTATCAAAGGGCCCGCCCGGCGCGAGGCGCAAGAGAACAAATGTCAGCGTGGCCACCGCCCAGAGAACGATCACGCCGTGAACCAATCGTTTCAGCAGCAGAGAAGTCATTTGGCTCTGACGACTGTAACGTAGACTTTGCGGCTTGTCATACCGAGCCCACCGACTTCAGCCTTAAACGGACAACGTATGCATTACACAACAGAACCGCAGAGTGCCATCTGAGCACCAGCGAAGGATCTCCCCGCTTGCCAGCTTATCGGACGAGTTCCTTCGGCTCCTCAGGATGATGCTGCGGCACAGTCTCGAGCAAAGGTCGGCTTCGGTTAATCGGAATAGGTTGCGGAGTATTGCTGCAGCTTTTTTTCCAGCCAGCGGGTGTTGACGGCGCCGGCACGGTATTCGGGATCGGCAATAACGGTTTTCAGAAACGGAACCAACGTGTCGATGCCGGTCACGTGAAACTCATTGAGGGCTTCCGAAACGCGATCCGCAGCGCGCGCGCGCGTATCGGCATGGACGATCAGCTTGGCGAGCAGAGAGTCGTAATAAGGCGGCACGAAGTAGCCTGAAAAACAATGCGTGTCCACACGAACTCCTGGTCCGCGCGGCTCCTGCCACTCGGCGATATAACCGGGACAGGGGCGAAATCCATGCTGCGGCGATTCCGCATTGATGCGGCATTCAATCGCGTGGCCGGCAAATCGGATATCGGATTGCTTGAATGGCAGCGGCTCGCCGCGCGCGATGCGCAACTGTTGGGCAACGAGATCGACGCCGGTGATCATTTCGGTTACCGGATGCTCGACCTGAATGCGCGTATTCATCTCGAGAAAATAAAATTCCGCACTGTCGTTGTCGTAGATAAATTCGATCGTACCCGCGCTGCGATAGCCGATGCTCCGAGCCAGGCTTGCCGCTGCATTGCAGATTTTCGCGCGAACTTCCGGCGGCACGGCATAGGCGGGTGCCTCTTCGATAATCTTTTGATGCCGCCGCTGTAAAGAACAATCGCGCTCGCCGAGATGAATCACGTTGCTCTGTGAATCACCGAGAATCTGGACTTCGATATGACGGGCGTTGCCGACATATTTTTCCATGTAAAGCGTATCGTTTCCGAACGCCGCCCGCGCTTCGGCGGCGGCCGTACGAAACGTGTTTTCGATTTCGCCTCTATTCGACACCAACTTGATGCCACGCCCGCCGCCGCCCGCGGAGGCTTTCAACAACAGCGGATAGCCGATCTCTTCGGCGAGCTTTGCGGCTTCGTACGGATTTTTTGCATGGTCGGAGCCCGGAACGAGCGGTACACCGGCGGAGCGGGCAATTTTACGCGCTTCGAGCTTATCGCCCATCTGCATGATATTTTCGGCGCTTGGACCGACGAAAATGATGCGATTGTCAGCGCAGGCTTGCGCTAGGCTGGCGCGCTCCGAAAGAAAACCATAGCCCGGATGAAGCGCGTCGCAGCCGGTTCCCTGAGCGGCAGCGATCAGGTTCTCCACTCGCAAATAGCTGTCGGTTGAGCGAGCCGGTCCGATGCAAACGCTCCGGCTTGCCAGGCGCGCCGCCAGGCTCTCTCTGTCCGCTTCCGAAACCGCGGCAACGGTTTCGATGCCGAGGCTTTGGCAGGCGCGGATAATGCGAACGGCAATCTCGCCGCGGTTGGCGATCAAAACTCGGGTGATCGACATTAACGCTCCTGACCCAAAGGAAAAGGGACAAGCAACTTTTCACGAGTGAAAAAGTAACTC
>JBIOXP010000554.1:0-3344 GCA_044869705.1 Binatia bacterium
CCAATGGTGCAGACAATCTTTGTGCGGCGCATTTCACCCAATGTACACGAGAGTGTAGGAGAATCAACGAAAGGAAGATTGCTGGGATGGAGCGCTGGAATGGTGCAGCTATGGGATGCGAACCTAATACTCCGATACTCCAACGAATCGGTTATATTTTTGCGCCGGATCGTTTCAGACGCGGGTCGAGGAGATCTCTCAGGGCGTCGCCGAGAAGATTAATGCCGAGCACGGTCACGAAAATACACAGGCCGGGGAAGAGCGGCAGCCACCAAGCGGTGCTGATATAAATGCGCGCGTCGGCGAGCATGGTTCCCCAGGTGGGAATCTCGGGCGGTACTCCAACGCCGAGAAAGCTCAAGCTCGCTTCCGCGATGATCGACGATGCCATGGCGAAGGTGCCGATGACGAGCGAGGTCTGAATCAAATTGGGAACAATATGGCGGGTGATGATCTGGCGATTGCTTGCGCCCAGGCACTTTGCCGCACTGACAAAGTCGCGATTGCGTAAGGAAAGCGTTTGACCGCGGACAACGCGGCAATATGGTATCCAGCGCTGCGCCACGAGGGCCAAGATCAAGTTGAACAGGCCCTGCCCTAAGAACGCCATGATGGTGATACCGAGCAAGAGCGGCGGAAACGCCCATACGACCTCGACGAGTTTCTGAATCACAAAGTCGACTTTACCGCCGAAAAAACCGGATATCGCTCCCAGTGCAATGCCGATGAACCCGGAAACAAAAACCACTGCGAAGGCGACCAGGAGCGACACGCGCGAGCCGTGGATGACCCGGCTCAAGATGTCGCGGCCCAGGTTGTCGGTGCCAAGCGCATGCGGCGCGCCGATGCCTTCCGGGGATTTCATCATCGCGGTGAGCTCCTGCTTGTTGGGATCAAACGGCGCGATACTCGGGCCGATGATGCCGATTACGATAAACAGCAAAACGATCAAGCCGCCGGTGAAGGCTTTGACATGGAGCCGCGGCAGGAGACGCGGCCACATGAGGCTCTTCTCAGTAGCGGATTCGAGGGTCAACGACTGCATAAAGACCATCAATGATGAGATTAATCGCGACGAACGCGAGTGTGTAGGTCATCACGATGCCGGTAACCAGCGGGTAGTCACGGGCATTCAGGGCGGTGATCAGCAAGCTGCCGCTTCCCGGCCACGCGAAAACAGTCTCGACGATGATGGAGCCGCTGAGAAGCGTCCCCAACTCGAGTCCCACGACCGTGATTACGGGGATCAGGGCGTTGCTGGTCACATGACGCCATACGACATTCTTTTCCTGTAACCCTTTGGCGCGCGCCGTTTGTACATAGTCCTCGTTCATAACCTCCAAGATGGACGAGCGGGTAACACGCATGAGAATGCCGAGCATATTCATGCCCAACGCCAATGCCGGCAGGAAAATGTGCGTGAGTCCGTCCCAGAACGCCGCCCAGTTTTGTTGCATGATGCTGTCGAAAAGATAGAAGCCCGTTCGTTCCGGTCCGGCGACGCCGTAGGTGCTCCGTCCGGATGTCGGTAGCAAGTTGAGCACGCCGGCCAGCAACAGGATCAACATGATCGCGAGCCAGAAACTCGGCATGCTGATGCCGAAAAGACCGAAAGTGGTGCCGAGGTTATCGATCCACGAATTGGGCTTGGCGCCGGCCCAGACGCCGAGCGGGATTGCCAATAGGCCGGCGATAATGATCGCGAATACGGCGAGCTCAATGGTCGCCGGAAGGCGCGTCTTGATGACGTTGATGACCGGCTCGGCGTATTTGAACGATTTTCCGAAATCGCCCGACGCGGCGGCGCGTAAAAACTTTAGATACTGAACATAGAGAGGTTGGTCCAGGCCCCAGCGCTCTTTCGCCCTGGCGATTTCCGCGGCGTTGGTTTCCTCGCCCAGCAGCATCAACGTCGGATCGCCCGGCGCGGCATGGATCAAAGAAAAAACCAGGAAGCTGATCAGCAACAGAACGGGCAGAGTGCCGGCGAGACGGTGCACGAGATATCGAATCATGGCAAATGAACAATCGGAGTGATGCAGTGTTGGAGTATTGGAGTATTGGGGCTAACCATTTCTCGATCACTCCATGATCCCATCACTGTGTTTCGCTAAGTCTTAGCGCTTGACGGCCATATCGATGGCATAAATGCGCGCGTCCGGCAGTGGCTTATAATCGATCCGACTATTGAGTCCCCATAGAAGCTTGTGGCGCCAGAGAAAACATGCCGGCGCATCATCGGTCAGGATGCTCATTGCTTGTGAAAGATATTGGCGCCGTTTTTTTGGATCGAACTCTTGTTGCTCCTTGTCGAGCAGCTCGTCCAGCTTGGGATTTGAGTAGCCGATGCGCGGTGTCTCGCCCGTATGAAAGTATTGATGCAGTGCGGCGCTCGGATCCTGCACGGAGCCGCGGCCCATGTAGTAAAAAGGAACTGTGCCCTTTTGCACATTGGCCCAGAGCGTGGCCCATTCGGGCGTCAGCAGGCGGGCACGAAATCCCGCCGCGTTGAGCATTGGAACCATCGCTTCGGTCAATTGCTTGTCCAGCGTGTAACGGCCGACAGGAGTTTGCAATTCGACATCGACGCCATTGGCATGACCCGCTTGGGCGAGCAACTTTTTGGATTTCTCCGGATCATAGTTCATCTTGGGCGTCAAATTGGGATCGTAGCCGTATTGGCCGGGGCCAATGGGACCATCGAGGCGGCTGGCAAACCCCTCGAGAAGCGTGGCGATGATCTGATCGCGATTGATCGCATGGCACACCGCCTGTCGGACTTCTTTTTTGTCAAAGGGCGGTTTGGGTTGCATAGCCAGAAACATGATTTCCACCGAATCGACCGGCGCGATGCGCAGTTTGGAATTCTTTTCGATGCGCTGGCGCATATGAGGCGGAATGAATTGCGCGATTTGGATCTCATCGTTCAGGAAGGCAGTCACCCGTTGCTCAGGCTCGCGCATGATGCGGTAAATGACTTCATCAGGCGCATTCGGATGCTTCTTCGCATCTGGATGGTCCGGACGTTTTTGCAACACGAGGCGCTGACCGGGAATCAATTCTTTCAGCTGATAAGGACCGCCGCCCATCATATGTTCTCGATCGGCGGCATCGCGCCCGTACTTATCGAAAGCGGCTTTGCTCGTGACGATCAGCCGATCGCAAAGAAACGACAGTAGCGGTGCCGTTGGCTTGTCCGTCGTAACCTTGACGGTAAATTTGTCCAGCGCTTCGGCTTTCACGACCGAGGGCGCGACCGAGGCTTTTTGTTTGGATTGGGGATCTCCAATGACTCGATTCATCAGCGAGTGAGCCACGTCTTCAGCGGTAACCGTGCTGCCGTC
>JBIOXP010000555.1:0-13729 GCA_044869705.1 Binatia bacterium
ATCGATCCGACGATCGTGAATGTCCGCAATGCGCAGGTCGGCATGTCGGCGCTGGCGGCTGGAGAAACCCAGTTTCACGTCGGTTCGGCAACCGGAACATCCATCGGCGCGATGGCGAGCGGTTTGGATCTGGCTTACATCGCCGGCTTGATCAACAAGCTCGATGGCGCTTTCATGGTCAATCCGAGCATCAAAACGCCGGCGGACTTGAAGGGCAAACGAGTCGGCGTGCAAAGCATCGGCGGCGGGGTCTGGATGTTTTCCATGCTCGCCTTCGAGCATTGGGGGCTCAATCCCGAGCGCGACAACATTCAATTTCGCATCATCGGCGATCAATCCGTGCTGGCGCAGGCAATTACCCAAAATATCATCGACGGCGGTTATCTCGGCTATGCTTACGGCGCACAACTGGAACGCCAAGGCTACCGCATGCTTGGCGATCTGATGAAAATGGGCATTCCCTACCAGGGGCTCGGGATGATCGCCAAGCGCAGTCTCATCGACCGCACGCCGGAAATTCCCGAACGCACTTTGCGCGCGATGGTCGAAGCCATTGCCTACGTCAACAATCCGGCGAACAAAAGCGCGGTAGTCAAAACGCTCACCAGGGAACTCCGTTTGTCAAAATCAGAAGACGCGCAGGCCGGCTACGAGATGATGCGCACGCTTTACGACAAGAAAATTTATCCGAACGCGGACGGCCTGCGCAACGTGGTGCGTTTACTTGGCAAAACCAGTGAGTCCATTCGCAAGCTCAAGGTCGAAGACATTATCGATGATCGAGTCGTTCGGAAACTCGAGAAAGAAGGACTCTTTTAAAGATTGGAATGAAGGAGTGTTGGAGTAATGAAGTGATGCATCAGACCCACCCTCCCAACACTCCAGCACTCTATGACTCCAGTTCTCTCTCCATCTTGACGCTCGCGCTCTCGCGGTGATAGACCAGCGATAGAAATAGACCGGGACGCGCAGCTGACAAGGAGGAAGACCAATGGCAGGCAACGGCAATGATGCAGGGTTTGAGGTACTCATCTCTTCCGATTCACACGTCATGGAGCCCTCGGGAATTCTCGCCGAACGAGCGCCGCAATCGTACAAAGACCAAGTACCGCGATTTCCCAAGTTGGAAGTGGGCAGCAGCTTTCAAACCCATCCGGGCGGATCGGATCCTTCGCACCGCATCAAAGAGATGGAGACCGACGGTCTGAGCGCCGAGGTACTGTATCCCACTTATCTCTTGCCGCATTTCGCGATGGACGACGCGAAGCTGCAGGAAGTGAGCTTTCGCGCGTACAACGATTGGCTGATCGATTACTGCAAGACATCGCCAAAACGGCTGATCGGTATTGCCGCCGTCTCCGTCTACGATATCGATGGGGCAGTGAAGGAACTGGAGCGCTGCGCCAAGGCTGGCATGAAGGGATCGATCATCTGGCAGGCACCGCACCCCGATCTGCCTTTTCACTCCGAGCATTACAATCGTTATTGGGCGGCATCGCAGGATCTGAACATGCCGGTGCACCTGCACATCCTGACCGGCCACGGCTATCACAAGGAATCTGTCTTCGGCAACAAACGGACTGGCGTCGAGGCCTACCGCGGCAGTGTCAATCTAAAGTTGAAGGAGATCATCGACGACGTCTTCGAGATGATTTTTTATGGTGTGCTGGAGCGTTACCCGAAGCTCAAAATTGTCAGCGTCGAAAATGAAATCGGCTGGATGCCGTTCATGATGCAGCAGTGGGACTACTATTATAATCGCTTCAAAAAGGTAAATCCGCCGCCATTCACGAAAAATCCCAGCGAATATTTCAAAAACCAGATTTTCGGCACGTTCTTTCGCGACACCGTGGCGGGGCACAACTTCGAATGGTGGGGACAGGACAACTGCATGTGGTCCAACGATTATCCGCACGGCAACTCGACCTGGCCGGAATCGAAGAAGTACATCGACCGTGACCTCGGCCACTTGCCGGCGGACATTCGCAAGAAATTGGTTTACAGCAACGTAAAAAATCTCTACGACATCGACATCCCGCACCCGGTGCAGTAGGGAGTAGCCAGATTGTTGCTGTGAATTGGCGCGCTGGCGGACGTAAACAGTCTGACAGCGCGCCATTTTTTTCCCGCAGGCTGCTGAAAAGGGCCCTTATGCTTCGGTGCACTCAATCGCCTCGCGTCAACGTACTGCCGATGTACGCCTCCGCTCGTCGATTTTCGCCCGCCTCGCCTCTGGACCCTTTTGAGCAGCCTGCAAGAGGCGGCTCTTTTTACAGGTAAAATTTAAGACAGGAGGACTTATGCCTGCCCGTTACGGTTCCGATCTAGTCGTCGACCTGCTTAAAATTCTCGGCATCGAATACGTTTCACTCAACCCCGGCTCGAGTTTTCGCGGCATTCACGATTCGCTCGTCAACTACGAAAGCGGCCGCGTTCCTAATCCGGAAATAATCCTATGTTGTCACGAGGAGATCGCGGTGGCCGTCGCGCATGGCTATGCGAAGGCCACGGGCAAGATCATGCCGGCGATCGTGCACAATGTCGTCGGCCTGCAGCACGCCTCGATGGCGATTTACAATGCCTGGTGCGATCACACGCCCGTCATGGTAATGGGCGGCACGGGGCCGATGAACTCGAGCAAGCGGCGTCCTTGGATCGATTGGATCCACACGGCGCAAGTCCAGGGTAATCTCGTGCGTGATTTCGTCAAATGGGACGATCAGCCGGTCGGCGTGGAGGCGATTCCTTCGTCGATGATGCGCGGTTATCGAATCGCGATGAGTGATCCGGGCGGTCCCGTGTACCTGTGTTTCGATGTGAGCGATCAGGAAGCCGCAATCGAAAAGGAAATCCCTTTGCCCGATCCGAAGCGATTTCGCCCGGCAGCACCGCTGCAAGCCGACTACGACGCCATCAAGGAAGCGGCGCAACTTTTGTCGTCGGCGCAAAACCCGGTAATTCTCGCAGACTACGTCGGCCGCAACAACGACGCGGTGCTGAGTCTCGTCACGCTCGCAGACTTGCTCGCCATCCCGGTGATCGATCTCGGCGCGCGCTTGAATTTTCCCAATACTCACGCGCTCAATCTGACCGGCAGAAATCGCGAGCTGATCGCCGCTGCCGACGTGATTATGGGGCTCGATGTTACCGATCTCTACGGCGCGTTGGTGCGCACCGATCCCAACACGCACGCCAACGTTCCGGCGACCAAGCCGGGCTGTAAAGTCATCAATGTCACGCTCAAAGACATCGTCGTGCGGAGTTGGACGAGTGATTTTCAGGAGCTCGCACCTGTCGATTTGCCGATCGTCGCGAACACCAGAGTCTTCCTGCCGGCGCTCGCCGGAGAGATCAAGAAGCAGGGAAAATTTTCCAAAAACGTCGTCGATGAGCGGCGCAAAGCACTGGCGGGTCAGCATGAAGAAGTGCACGGGCGCTGGCAAGCCGATCTCAAAAAACGCTGGGACGAACGGCCGATTGCGCCGCCGCGTTTGGCCCACGAGATTTGGCAAGCGATCAAAAATGAAGACTGGCTTTTGGTGGCCGGAGCTTTTCGCGGTTGGCCAAGCCGTTTATGGACCTGGGACAAGCCTGGTCTGTTTCTTGGAGGTTACGGCGGTGGTGGCCTGGGCTACGGTCCCGCCGCCTCCGTCGGCGCGTCGCTGCCTTATCGCGGCACGGGCAAGATCTGCATCAACCTGCAGCGCGATGGCGAGATGCTCTACACGCCGAGTTCCTTGTGGACGGCTGCCAATACCGGCGTGCCGCTACTGACCGTGATGACCAACAACCGGGTTTATTACAACGATGTCGAACACCAGGAAAAAGTCGCGCTGCATCGCGGCCGACCGGTGGAAAATAAGCTCGTCGGCATGGAAATGGCCAAGCCGCCGGTAGACTTCGCCAACCTGGCGCGCACTTTCAGCGTTCATGGCGAGGGCCCGGTCACCGAGCCGGACCAAATCCGTCCGGCGATCGAACGGGCCATCAAGGTCATTAAAGAAGAAAAACGGCCGGCGCTGGTGGATGTCTACATGCAGATGGTGTGATTCATCGGTTGCAATCGTGTCAAGGACTAAATGTTTCGGCCGAGGTGATTCGATGGCGCGTCAAAAATTTATCAATGTGCTTGCCCTGTCGCTTTTTCTATTCTCGGCGGTCGGGGCCGCCCATGGGCAAAGCAAACCGTTAAAAAAAATCCGCGTCGGCGTGCCGTCCGTAGGCATGGGCAACATCATTATCTTTGTCACCAAAGAAGCGAAGCTCTTTGAAAAGTACGGGCTTGACGCCGAGGTCATCACGGTCATGGGCTCAGGCATAGGCTCGAAAGCTTTGATCAGTGGTAACCTGGACGTTATCCCCATCGCCACGCCCACTGTGATCGCGGCCGATCTGGCCGGTGCCGATATGACGATCTTGGCGCACACGATGCCGGCTGTGGTGCATGCGTTGATGGTGCGGCCGGACATCAAGCGGCCCGAGGACTTGAAAGGCAAAAAGATCGGCGTGTCGAGTCTGGGGTCGTTGACGGACTTTTTGGTTCGCTCGATCGCCAAAAAGAAAGGACTCAACCCCGACCGCGATATCACTCTTATCACCACGGGCGGCAGCGATACTGAGCGGGTGATGGCGCTCAAAGCTGGCGCCGTCGACGCTACGGCCGTTTCTCATCCGGGCTACGGCATGGCTCAGCGCATGGGATACAGCATGCTCTGGGATTCGGCCAAGGAGCTCGATTACCCATGGATGGAAATCACCACGCGGCGAGCGGCGATCAAAAACGATCACGATTTGATCATGCGCTACATGAAAGCGCATCTCGAGGGCATCGCGCTGTTCAAACGAGATCGCAATTTTGGCATCAAGGTGATCAAAAAAACTTTGAAAATGACTGACGACGAGCTCGTCAATGAGTCCTATGATATTTTTTCGAAGATGTTCATTCCGGCCCCGTATCCCAATAACCCCGGCATGAAAATCAGCTTCGAATACGTTGCGATGACGCGAAGCGACGTCTGGAATCACAAGCCTGAGGAGTTTACGGATTCGAGCTTCGTCGCGGAACTGGACAAGAGCGGTTTTATCAAGTCCCTTTACGGAAAGTAGTCTCCCGGTTTCGCTTAGACAACGGACTAGCGGCCATAGAGCAAGACTCGGCCCTCGCCCTGTTTACGGTTGATGCTGCGATAAACAAACTCCACGCCGTCTATAGACCTTCGATTTCCCGGTAAGTCGATGACGTGACTGCCGCTTCCTTCGCGAACGCGCGCCTGTATCTTTGGCTTGAAGGTTTTGCCGTCAGCGAACGTAACGACCATTTCGCGAATTTCGATGGGAGCGTTTCTGACTTCGATCCTTAGCTGCCGAAATGGTCCGGCCCTCCGTTTCACTCAATTCGATCGTGATCGTTCTTGAAATCGACTTCTCCTTCGCCGAGGAGCTCCCAGTGGCCGCCCTTCTGGGCCGCGCCGGAGAGAGCCGGGCTAATGAGCGCGATCAGAAGCATGAACGAGAACAGAATGCTTTTCATAGAACCTCCTTCGATTCCTAATCAGCTGGCGAAGGCGATTCGAAATAACACTCGAACGCGGGTTTTACAATTGGCTAAGGATCTCACCGGATCCTGCCTGGGCTGTTTCAAAAAACTTCCGTTGTTAGAAAATTCCTCCGCCCGATTTCCAACTAAACTCCTATTGGCGATTTTTCCGTTTGTAAGTCATTAAAGTGCTGTAGCTTGCACCTTGGTCCGGGAGTTGCTCCATTTCTACGCATGCTTTGAGAGGAGGAATTCATTATGAGAGCTATGGCCATTTTACTATTGCTTGGAAGTGTCGCGATTACGGGATGCGAGTTTGCCGCGGGAGCCGCTACCGGTGCTTTAGCGACGGGCGCGGGATACGAGTATAACTCGAAGCGACAAATGGATCGGCTCGAGGACGATTATCGCAACGAGCGTATCAGTCGGAGCGAATACGAACGACGCAAGGAGCAAATAGAGCACGGCTCCATCGTATATTAATCCAGCGGAACGAGAAAAGAGCGGATGCTCCGGGCGTCCTTTCGGGCGCAGGAGCATTCGCTCGTGTACCGCTTCCCGCAGCGCTTGTTAGTTGAGGAATGCGCTTTGCCGGACGGGTTACAGTTGAAAGAATCCCGACGGAACTAAAAACACCTGCTCATCGTTGTCCAGTTTAAACTTCCGGCCGCTTTTGAGACACAGCGCGTTGTGGCCCTTGAGCGCCAAGACCTGCGGCGGCATGGGACGAACGCGGAAAGATTCGGCGACACTTTGCTTGCGGTCGGGGCCCTCATCCAAATGAATCTTCATGAGCAGAGGATGTTCACCGCCGCAATCAGCGCAATGAACGTAGATTTCGTACGAAGGCATTATTTCACTTAGCTAGCACTTACAACCGGAAATACAACCTGTATAAAGATAGCAAAGTAACCGGCTAATCCAAGCTCCCCTGATTTTGTCCCGTCAGCGAATCGTTATTAGCAATACTCCCGAAACCATCGTTATGGCTCCGCAGACAATCCGCCGGTTCACGGTCTCGACGTTGCGAAGAAAAATGGCGCTGAACAGCACGGCAAACAAGGGTGTGGTATTGACCAGCGGAATAATCACCGAGAGCTCGCCATGGCCGAGGGCGATGAAATTCGCCACCTGCGCGAGAGTCGCCAATGACGCGGCGCAAAGAAAAAAAACCAGGCTGCGCGGAGCGATGCGAAACAAAGCGCCTCGCTTGGTGCTGAACGAAAAAACCAGTAACAGAAGAAGGGAGACCGTGGTAACGACCGCCACGGCGACGAATGGATCGGGAATGATTTTCAAACCTTGCTTGCGCAAACTTTGCGACACCGCCGAAATCAAGCCCGCGCTGATCGGCAACAGCGCATCGGCCGTGCGCCATTTACGCTGCCCCTCCTGTTTCCCGGAAATCAACCAAAGACTCGCTACGATCAGCAGGGTGCCGAAGAAAACGAGCCAGCCCGGCCGTTCATGAAAAACCATAATCGCGATCGCGGTGGCGAAGAGAGGCTCGCTGCCGCGTAGCGGACCGGCGCGGGCAACGCCGATCCGTGTGATTCCCTCGTAATAAAGCGCTCGCGCAAAAAGCGGCTGCATACAACCACTGATCACGTAATAAACCATGGCCGGCGAGGTGAGAAATTCCATCGAAGTGGTCAGAAGCAGATAGCTCCACATGCAGGTGATCGAGACGGCATAGCTCACCAGCATCGCCGCAAATATGTTCGACTGGCGCAACCCGAAGCGCACCAAAACCGAATCGCCGGCCCAACCCATGGCGGACCAGATCGCGATGATTTCAGCGAGCAACGGCGTCAATTTTTAACTCGATCGTCCTCCCAGATAATCCGAGCAGTTGCGAATTTGCAACGGCAGTGGTGCTGGCTTAAGATCGGCGCGTAAAATCTCGCGCAGGAGGATCTATGGAAAACCCGGCAAAGATCGTGCAGTTAAAAACCCAGCTCGTGAAAGAGGGACACACGCGCACGATGTTGGCAGAGACCGATTTGATGACTTTGCGTATCCATTGTTATGCACCCGGCATCGGCGAAAATGCTTTGCATTCGCACACTAAAGAAGATCACATTTTTCTGGTTTTGCAGGGCACGGCCCAATTCAACACCGGCCGTGACGGCCAGACGATTCTTAGGGCGGGCAAGAACAACGCGATCGTCTTACCGGCAGGCTGTTACTATCAGTTCTGTAATTCGGGCACGGAACCCTTGGTGATGGCGCGCATTGGCGCTGGCCCGGACAAAGCGGATCAGCGTCTCAATCCTGACGGCACAGCGATTCCCGGCCGAACGCACGAACAAGGCGCGGCAAAGCCGGTCCTGATTGAAGGCGCCTTTTTCCAATAGCGCCTGATCGTCAGCGTTGCCGGCGAGCTAAGACCTACAACGGTTCAGTTTTACCGAGTCATTGACTCTACGTAAGAGTTGCAGCAGGAGGGAAAACCCCGCGCGTGGTGGGGGGCCGCGCGCGAGGCTCGGGGAAGAATTCCCCGGGGGCAGAGTGGTTAGGCGAGATCTCTCATATGCGAGAAAGTCTGTTGCAGCTTTTTCAGTTCGTCATTGAATCTGCGGTCACGTTTTTTGTGACGGACCACATGCGCGTCGAGAAGCGACGCCGGATAAATTTTCGTGCCGCATTTGGCGCATTTCGCTGCTCGGAAATCGTTCTGCTCAAACGAAATAGTTCTGGAAGTGGATGCTCCTGATCGCATCTTTTCCTCCGAGTTGTTCGGGCGTGACATCACAAAAAGCAATGGATGTGCCAATAGCCGCAACGACTTACGTCGTCGAATCATTTCGTTTTTTCTCGCGGCGCGATTCTGCGTCGAGCTCACTGACAGGGCAGCAGTTGTCAGCGCTGTCATGCGTGACACTTTGAAGCCCGTCTCACGCCACCAGCGCGGTTCATCGCCACGACACCGTCCGAATTGTCATTAAAGATCTTAAACGGGAGCGCATTGAAAAGTTCGCGCGCCGCTGTAATCGCGATCCGCGCAGTGCCGCTGCGGTGTATCCGCTGTCCGCCCGCCAACTCGATTATGAGAGAGATCCCAGCGCTCTGCGGGCTGCCTCGACAATGAGATCTACTCCGGGGACAAACGCCGCTTCGAGCGATGCTCCCGCCGGTATCGGCGCGAACGGGGCGGCGATGCGCAGCACGGGGCAATCAAGATGGTAAAACGCGTGTTCTTGTACGAGGGCGGCGATTTCCGCTCCGATCCCGCTCTGCCGGACGGCTTCGTGAGCGACAATCACGCGGCTGGTTTTTTTGGTGGAATTTACAATCGTTTCGACGTCGAGAGGGGAAACACTGCGCAAGTCGATCACTTCCACGGAGATACCTTGCTTGCTGAGTTCATCCGCTGCGCCAAGCGCCGGCCCCACCATGCTTGCAAGCGCAATAATCGTGATCTGGTCACCCGTCCGTAGAACCTTCGCTTTCCCGATCGGCACCACATGATCATCTTGCGAAATCTCGCCTTTGGTCCAGTAAAGACCTCGGTGTTCGATGAAGACGACCGGATTATCATCGCGAATCGCCGTTTTCAGCAGCCCCTTGGCATCCTCCGGAGTTGCCGGCATCAATACCTTCAAGCCGGGCACATGCGTCAGCCAGGCTTCGAAACTCTGCGAATGATGGGCGCCCATGGCACCGGTAATCCCGCATTGAACCCTGATCGTCAGCGGCACTCTGAGTTGCCCGCCCGACATGTAGTGGAGTTTCGCCGCGTGGTTCACCAGTTGATCCATCGCCAGTGTGATGAAATCGATGAACATGATCTCGACCACTGGGCGGAGCCCCGCGATCGCTGCGCCAGCGGCAAGGCCCATCACGGTTCCTTCGCTGATCGGCGTGTTGACGACGCGATGCGTCCCGAACTCGTCGGCCAGTCCTTTCGTGGCACCAAATGGTCCGCCGAGCGCGACGTCTTCGCCAAAGAGGTAAACTGACGAATCGCGGCGCATCTCCTCGGCGAGCGCGGATCGAATTGCTTCAAGATAGGTTTGTTCCGGCATGAAGAACAAAATCGTCAAGAGCGCGGCATGCTGGTCCCTGCCACACCTATTTGGCCTCTGCGTAAACCGCATCGTCTACTGCTTCAGGAGAAGGCCACGGTGAAGAAAGCGCAAAATTCGCGGCTCTTTCCACCAGCGCGCGTGTCTCCGCTTCAATCGCTTTGAGCTCTTGCGAGGTCGCCAGTTTTGTCTTGCGCAACGCGCGCTCGACTCGCGCAATGGGATCTTGCTTTTTCCACTCTGCGAGTTGCGAGAGCTCGCGATATTTCGCCGGATCGCCTTCATAGTGACCGCGCATCCGGTGGGTAAGACACTCGAGAAATGCCGGACCTTTGTCATTGCGGCACTTTTTTATTGCTCTCGCCACCGCTTCACGCACCGCGAAAAAGTCATTGCCATCGACTGTGCTCGCCGCAATGGCATAGGTTTCGGCATGTTGCGCCAGACGCTCAACTTTTGTGTGCGCCGAGAGCGGTGTAAATTCGGCGTAGCCGTTGTTTTCACAGACAAAGATTACCGGCAGTTGCCACAGGCTCGCGATATTGAGCGATTCGTGAAAAGCGCCTGCCTGAGCGGCGCCGTCGCCGAAGAAAACGACTGCGAGCTGACCCTTTCTTCTTTCTTTCGCGGCGAATGCGGCGCCGAGCGCGAGGGGAATTGTGCCGCCCACAATGCCGCTCGCCGTCATGAATCCCGTCTCCTTGGCGACAATATGCATCGATCCGCCCCTTCCGCTGCAGTAACCGGTGGCACGACCCGCAAGCTCCGCCATCAACTTATTGATGTCAGCACCGGTCGCAATCGCATGGCCGTGGGAGCGATGGCCGCCGAAGACGTAATCGTCCCTATGCAACAAACTGCACGCGCCAACTGCAACCGCCTCCTGCCCGATACTCAGATGCAGCAGGCCGGCGATCTGCCGCTCGGCGTAGAGCAGTGAAGCCTTTTCCTCGAATGCGCGGATCAACCACATACGACGAAATAGGTCGAGCACTTCGCTCGTTTTCTCTTTACGCAAAGCCATTGGGGAGGGAGACGAATGGGGCGCTTACCGAGGAATTCCGAGAACTCGAAGCGGTTTTAGGCCAGCGTCGCTTTTACTGCGTCGATGATCCGCCCCTCGGAGGGGCCAATGTGCGCCTCGAGGGGCGGACTATAGGGAACCGGCACGTCCAACGTGGACACCCTACGAAGCGGCGCTTTCAATTTATCAAAGCCGCTCTCGGCAATCCGCGCCGCGATCTCAGCCGCAACGCCGCAGCTCTGGTGCGTTTCATCGGCAATCACCACCCGGTGGGTTTTCTCGACCGACTGAAGAATGGTCGGCAAATCAAAAGGCACCAGGGTGCGCGGATCGACGACTTCGATCTCAATGCCTTGTTGGGCGAGTGTGGCGGCTGCCCGAAGCGCGACTTGGACTGTGTAGGAGGTCGCAATCACGGTGACGTCGCCGCCCGGTCTTTTGATCTCGGCGACTCCAAGCGGAATCGCTTTGTCGTTCTCCGGGACTTCACCCCGGATGTCCAATAGCCTCGTATGATCAACAAAGATCGTCGGGTTATCGCTCGCAACCGCACTCTTGAGGAGTCCTTTGACATCGCGCGGTGATGACGGGATCGCGATTTCCAGTCCAGGGCAGTTCCACAGCATCGCCTGCGGGCTGCCGGAATGCTGCGCCGCGCCGCCGCCGCGCAAGCCATGGAAAAGGTGGAACACCACTGGAACGCGCGTCTGACCGCCGGACATGGAAAATGCGTTTGCCGCTTCGTTGGCCACCTGTGGCCACGCTTCGTAAATAAAACTGCCGGTGCTGAGATCGACGATGGGCTTCAGTCCGGCCATCGCTGCCCCGGTCGCGAGGCCGCAAAACCCGAGCTCGGATATCGGCGGTGCGATCATGCGCTCGCCGTATTTCTCTTTGAGATTTTGAAACACGTGGCGATGCGGGCTCAGGCTGAGAAAAGTTCCGTTGATCAAATGAACGCGCTCATCCGCCGCCATGATTTCGTCCAGCGCCTCGAACTTGGCTTCGTAGTAGGCTATCTCTCTCATGTGATTTAGCTCTGCGCGAAATAATTTCTTTCCGCTTCTTCGGGCTTGGGATAAGGACTGTTGACGGCAAATTCCACGGCTGCGGTGATATCACTTTTGACTTGGCCCTCGACGGCGGCTAGCTCCTCCCGGGTCGCCTGTTTGGCTTCGACCAACTCGCGAATGAGAATCAGTACCGGATCGCACGACCGGTACCACTCACGGGCTTTTTCCGGCACGCTGCTGACGTCCCATGCAAGCGCAGTCTCCGTCTGGCGCGGCACGGTCGGCCAATTGGTTTCACTGCCGGGATAGCGCACGGTTTGCGCTTCAATGAATTGCGGCCCTTCACCGGCGCGAATCTTCTTCACCGCCTCCGACACCGTCGCATGCACCAGGCCGGCATCCATGCCGTCGATCTGCTGCGCCGGGATCTTGTAGGCTTTCGGCAAGTCGGTCAGCGGGTAGGCCGCCATGGTTGATGATTGCGCTGCGGCCACCGCCCGGCCGGCGCCATACTTGCCGTTGTTCTCACAGAGAAACAGCACCGGCAGTTTGTACAGCGATGCAAGATTGAACGCTTCCGGCGCGGCGCCTTCTTCGAGGGAGCCGTCGCCGAATAGACAAACGGTAATGCGGCCGTTCTTTTGCGCCTTCGCGGCATAAGCGGTGCCGGTGGAAAGCGGAATGATCCCGGCGACTACACCCGAGCTATGCAGAAATCCCAAGGACGGCGCCACCGAATGGAACGAACCGCCCTTTCCCTTGTTCAATCCGTCGGCGCGGCCGAGAATTTCGGCGCAGAGTTTCTTCGGCTCCGCTCCGCGCGCGAGCAAATGGCCGTGATTTCGGTGCGTCGTGAAGAGATAATCATCGGCGCGCAGGCAGGAAATCGCCGGCACGCCGGTGGCTTCCTGGCCGATGTAGAGATGATAATGCCCGCCGAAAACGCCTTTGTCGTGGAGCGTGACAAGGCTTTCTTCGAAGTGACGTATGACGAACATTCGGCGGCATAATTCCAGCAACGACTCGCGCGCTATTTTCGGCAGCATACGTTTGTGCTTAGTGCAAAAGACCGTGGCTTGTCAATGTCGTCGCTGATTGACAAGCCTTCGAGCGCGGGCCTAAATGCCGATTATCACCCCGTTCAACGGAGGCATTCAATGCGGTCAGGCCGACTTGTGTTGGGAATAGCGCTAGGCCTTTTCCTAGTCTCGGCGAATCTCTGCGCACAATCGCGGGCGCTTAGGAAAGTTCAGGTCGGCGTCCCCGCGATCAGCATGGGAAACATCATCATCTATTTCGCGAAGGACGCGAAGATCTACGAAAAGTACGGTCTCGATGTCGATGCCGTAGCCGTCGCCGGCTCGGGCATCGCTTCGAAGGCGCTCATCTCGGGAAGCGTACTGATCTCCCCCATCGCGACCCCGACCGTGATGACCGCAGTGCTCGCCGGCTCTGACATGGTGATTCTTGCGCACACCATGCCCGGCGTCATTCAATCGCTGGTTGTGCGCTCCGATATCAGGCGTAATGAAGATCTCAAAGGCAAAACCATCGGCGTGACCACCTTCGGATCGCTGACCGATTTCCTCGTCAAATATTTGGCCAGACAGAAAGGCCTGGTTCCCGACAAGGATTTCGCCCTGCTTCAGATCGGTACCGACAGCGATCGATTTCTCGCGCTGCAACAGGGGAAAATTCAAGGCGCGACGCTTTCGCACCCTAATTTTATCTTCGCACAACGGGCCGGGTTTCACGTCTTGTGGGATTTTTTCAAAGAAGTCGACTACCCGTGGAGCGAGATTGCCACCACACGGACGCAGATCAAACAAGATCGTGATTTGGTCATGCGCTACATGCGTGCGCATTTAGAGGGCATCGCCCGCTTCAAGCAGGAGCCGGAGCTCGCCAAAAAGACCATCAAAAAAATGCTCCGGCTCGATGATGACTCGATCGCGCAGGAATCGTGGGAGCTCTTTGCCAGGCATCGAATCGCAGCGCCCTATCCGAACATCAAAGGGCTGAAGACGAGCTATGAATATGTCGCAGCCACCCGGCCGGATGTCTACAAGCACAAGCCGGAAGAGTTTGTCGATTCAAGCTTCGTCGAAGAGCTCGATAAAACGGGCTT
>JBIOXP010000556.1:0-6532 GCA_044869705.1 Binatia bacterium
TGGCGCGCCTGGAGGGATTCGAACCCCCAACCCTCAGATCCGAAGTCTGATGCTCTGTCCAGTTGAGCTACAGGCGCTTCGTTATTGAAAATAGACGATATCGAGACCTTTTTCAAAAAAGAAGCGCTGCAAGGTCGACGGAATCTGCCGGTCGGTGATGAACAGGGTCTTGTTCGTCGGCTGAAAGCCCCAAGCACGAATGGCTATTTGATCTCGCCGCGCGTCTTCCGCAGGGACAAAGCGGTGTTCTCGATAAGGCGTCGGATCCCCAAGAAGATTCAACATGCCGGCGATAATCTCTCGTGTTGACATCGAGGCCACGTCGAGCAGCACTGGCGTGATGCCCTGCTTTTCAGCGAGCGATTTTCGAATATCCATGGCGCGGCCGGTAAAAAATAAAGCGGTGCGCTGGCCGCAAAATTCAAATAGGCGATCGACACCAACATCCACCTGCACGCCTTCGGCGAGCTCCACCGGTAACTTTTCCGCGACACCGAAAGTGACACCGTATAGCAGCAACAACGCATCGACGAGCTCCTGCTTGTCGCGCGGCCACCTTTTTGTCTGACCACCTGCAATTACGCTTCGATTATCTTCAGCGCTTTTGTCACCGATCACGTTCTCGGCTCTAAGCGCAACCTCACGCAGGTGCAAACCCTTTTTTGCCAGCTCGGATTTGAGATAAGCGGGCGTTTGATTCGAGTCGTCGGTGAGATTGATCACATACATTTCCTGAGTCTTGTTGTTCATCTCGGGAGCAAGAACGACCCAATCGCCTTTCGCCTCGAAGCTGACGCCCTCCTCCTGAATGACGATCGACTGATCAGCCGGTAAGGCTTGATAGCCCAGGCTCGCGAGTAGCTGTGCGACCGCATCGCGCATCGTCGTGCCATTGCCGAACGATACCACCGGGGTCCCTACCATTGGGTCACTCAGTTTGACAGCGAGCGATGCCGAGATTTTGCTTTCGGGATCGATAACCACTCTCTGATTAAATCCAGAATTGTAGGCCACGGGATAAGAGCTTCTTGCGAATCGCACGCTTGCGTCGGCGAGATTCACCACTTCTTCTCCGCTCTGGCGCATCTCTATACCCATTGCCTCGACGACTCTTGAAAACAGCGGCAAGTTTTCTTTGACCGGCGATAGCAGAGAACGACGAAAATCATCAATCTCCGAACTCTGCTTCTCGTCCGCCTTCGAGCTCGACTGTGCGGCAAAAGACTCGCTTCCGAGTCTTGGAGCTGTTTTCCCGCCGGTTACTGCTATCTGGGTCTGCGCCAGTCCTTCCGCGGGCAACCGAATAACTTCGCCGCCGAGCAGGCTGTCCCAGTTTTTTCGTTCCGGGTTTAAATCTCTAACCAGCGCGTAGTATTGCGCCACTTTCCGCTCATCCGCGAGTTTCAACTGCTCGCGCAAGATTTGATAGAGGTGCTCGCCCGGCTTTATGCGGTAATCGATTATCGTCCCTGATCGAATGGACTCCCCCTGCTTCGCTGCCTGACCAGCGCGTCGCCCGTCCGCGGCTTCCTCCAGTTGCAGCGGGACAAAAATTTTGTCGCCGATGCGCAGAAAGTCTAGATTAGTCACCTGTGGGTTCAATCCACGAATCAAAACGACATAGCTACGAAATTTCTGACCTGGGAGACCTTTTTCCTCGACCAAAATACGCCAGAGCGAATCACCGCGGCCGATCTGGCGTTCTTCCCCTTGATATTGTCGTCCTTGAAACTCGCGGGTTTGAATGGATTTGCGTAGGCTCATCTCGGCCGGTGGGTTCGACAGCGGCACCTGAGCGATTGCCGAGGAGAACGGAGTCAATACTGCAGTGCAAACCGCCAAACATAAACACTGATATGCGGTCGCCGACATCACTTCACCTTCCACACAGTGCCGTTTGGCGTATCTTCCAGGAGAATGCCCTGCTGCGACAACTCGTCGCGCAAACGATCGGCTTCTGGCCAATTCTTGTTTTGCCGCGCCTGATCGCGCCGTCGAATCAAATCCTCTATTTCGTCGTGCCTGATTAACGATTTTGCTAAAAACCGGAGTTTCTTTCGTTCGAAGTACTCCGGCTGCAGCAAGCCTAGTGTATCACACATCGCGCGCAATGCGGCGCATCTTTGTTCGATACCTTTGGCATTTTTTTCGTCCAACAGGCGATTGAGCGCGCGCACCTCGTCGAAGACCAACGCCAAAGCGCGCGGCGTATTGAAATCATCGTCCATTTCCTGGCGGAAGGTTTTGATCAATTTTTCATCCTGACGGGCTACCGGGCCACCCCTTACGGTTCGCTCGATTCGTTCCATCGTTTCATAGATCCTGTCCGAGGCGCGCGCGGCTTCGTTCAGTCCGTCGAGGGAAAAGTCCATTGGGCTTCGGTAATGGCTGGAGAGAAAATAATGACGCAAGGCCACCGCATCGAAGTCGGCGAGAATCTCGCGGATCGTGAAGAAATTGCCCAGTGATTTTGACATCTTCTCCTGGTTGATGTTCAAAAAGCCGTTGTGCAGCCAGTAGCGCGCCAACGGCCGGCCCGCTGCGGCTTCGGACTGCGCGATCTCATTTTCGTGATGCGGGAAAATCAGATCCCGGCCGCCGCCATGGATGTCGAACGGTTGCCCCAGATATCTCGTGCTCATGGCGGAGCACTCGATATGCCAGCCCGGCCGCCCCGCTCCCCACGGGCTTTCCCAACTTGGCTCTCCCGGCTTGCTCGATTTCCACAAGGCGAAATCCAATGGTGAATGTTTGCGCGGATCCACTTCGACGCGGGCGCCCGCTTCGAGCTCGTCGATATTTTTCCGGGAAAGCTTCCCGTACCCAGCGAATGTCGAGACGGAATAGTAAACATCGCCATCGGCCCGGTACGCGTGGCCACCGCGCTCAAGCTGCTGGATGATCTTAATGATCTCGGGAATGTGTTCCGTGGCGCGCGGTTCGATCTTGGGAGCCAGGAGCCCCAGCGCCGCCGCATCTCGATTGAACTCGTCAATATAGCGATTGGTGATCGCATCCCAGCTCACCTGGTCGTCGCGCGCGCGTTTGATGATCTTGTCATCGACATCGGTAAAGTTCCGTACATAATCCACTTCGAAGCCGAGAGAGCGAAGATACCGGTAGATGACGTCGAAGGTGATCAAAAAGCGGCAGTGTCCAAGATGCGCCGAGTCGTACACGGTTACGCCGCAGACATACATGCGCACCTGTCCAGGGACGAGTGGAAGAAACTCTTCTTTTTCGTTGCTGAGTGTGTTGAAGATTTTTACGGCCATAAACTCGATTTCGTGCTGCTCGGAATCGTAACACGTTTACGTCTCAAATTCCCGCACTAGGTTGCGAACGGCGGGAAAAAAGCATAACAAAAACCGTATGAATTTCGCCAAACCTTACGAAGATCTGCGCGAGTTTATTGCCGCTCTGGACGCCAACAACAAAATTTATCGTGTCCATAGAGAGATCAATAAAGACACCGAGCTCCAGCCGTTGGTGCGCTGGCAGTTTCGCGGCGGCATACCCGAAGAAGCGCGGCGCGGTTTCTTGTTCGACAACGTGACCGATGGACAAAAGCGTAAATACAACTGCCAAGTTCTCGTGGGCGGCCTTTCCGGGTCCGAGGCGATCTACTGTTTGGGTCTAAAATGCCGGCCCGAGGAGGTCGCCGATCGATGGATCTATGCCATGGATCATCTAATCGATCCCGTGATAGTCGACAGCGGCTCGTGTCAGGAGGAAATTCATAAAGGCGATCAATTGCTCGAGGCCGGCGGCTTGATGGAATTCGCCGTGCCTATGTCGACGCCAGGTTTCGATAACGGTCCGTACATCACCGCGGGCCATTGGATCACCAAAGATCCCGAAACCGGCAGACGCAATGTCGGTAACTATCGAGGCTTGATCAAAGGTCCGACCACCACCGGGCTGATGTCCGGCACGCCGCAGGATCTCTCAACGCACTGGGAAAAGTGCCGGCGCATGGGAAAACCCCTTGAAGTGGCGATTGTCGTCGGGACTATTCCGGCCGTATCCTATTGCGCGACACAAAAAGTTCCGCCGGACGTGGACGAGCTCGCGCTCGCCGGCGGCTTGATGGGCGCGCCCGTGAAGCTCGTGAAATGCCAGAGCGTCGATCTCGAAGTTCCTGCCACGGCTGAAATCGTCCTCGAAGGCATCATTCCCACCAACTACATGGAAGAAGAAGGCCCGTACGGCGAATCAATGGGGTATGTTGACCCGCGCACGTTGAGCACGGTGTTCGAGCTAAAGTGCGTCACGCACAGAAAAAACCCGATCTGGGTATCGATCATCAGTCAAGTCACGCCCAGCGAGAGTTCGAAGATAAAAGCGATGGGGATGGCGACACTGGTCAAACGCTTCATCATCAGCAAGGGTTTCGACTGCGTCAAGGAGGTGCACATGATCGAGCCGCTGGTCAACATGCGCCCGTACGTCGCCGTCAGCCTGAAGAAACGCAACGACCAGGATCCATGGGGCGTCATGCAAGCGGTGCTCGACTATGGCGATCGGGTGGGAAAAATGATCGTTGCGGTGGACGAAGACATCAACGTCAAAGACCCTGTCGCGGTCACTTGGGCGATCACGCATCGCTCGCAGCCGCACAAAGACGTAAAGATCGTTCCCGATCGTCCCTTCGGCGCTACACCGATCGGAATGGTCGCGACTCATCCTTCGAGCCGCTACGACAATTCCGAGTCCTCGCTCCTGATCGACGCGACGCGCAAGGCCGATTTTCCGCCGCTCTCATTACCCAAAGAAGAATTCATGCTGCGCGCTAAGCAAATTTGGGAAGAACTCGGGCTTCCAAAACTCGAGCCGCAGGAACCCTGGCATGGTTATTTGATGGGTTTGTGGCCGGATAATCTGAATCACGAAGCGGAACTGGCGGCGCGCAGCGAGCACGAGAAAGTTTGGGAGATTCTCCGCAAGACCCGCGTCGACGTGGGCGAAGGCGAAACACTCAAGTCGATGCGCGCGAAGTGGGGTAAGACTCACTCGGGAAGAGCGGAGTGATCTTAATACCGCCGCGTTGACCTTCGTCAGAGAGCGGCCTTGCCGGTCACGACTCCCTCGACACGCGCTTCGCGCTACTCGGGAACTCGGTTCATCCAATTATCGTGAGTAGGCAGCGAGCAGCGCTGTAACGAAGAATAAACGGGCGAGTTTTCACACGTCACAAAGCGATGAAGGACATTTCTCGCCGGGGGTCGAAATACTAAACGACAGTCTGCTGAGGAGCGTTCGGGCGACAGCACGTCTATTCATGCGTTCGCCCTCACCATTCCCCTCCAAGGAAGGGCATATAGACCGAGCCAGAAATAGTCAGCTTCTAGCTTTCTCCCAGTTGCAAATTTCCAGTGCCGCAGCCGCGTACACCTGCGCCGCTTGATAGATATCCTCGATCTCGATCTGCTCCGAACGCTGTTTCCAGCGCCCGCCGCCTAAACCAAACTTGCACGCTGGGATGCCCATCTCGTTGTAGATGTTCGTGTCGGTCCAGATACTCGCATGCAGGCCGGTGGGCTTCGGCGTCTTTTTGCCGAAAAGCGCTTGGTAGCTTTCTTCCACGACTTTGATGATCGGCTCGGCTTTTTTCGATTCGTAGCCCATCTTGGAAGCGTACATCTCGAGCTCGTGTTCGATCCCCGATTTCACGAGAACCGCTTTGAGCTCGTGCTGCACCTGGACCGGCCGGAGCTCGGGAGGAGTGCGTACGTCGAGGTACACCGAACAGACGCCCGGATAATAGTTGGGCCGGAACGGCGCGCCTCCTTGGATCGCGCCAATATTGACCTTGGGCACGATCGATCCGTGCGCCGACTGATAGACGTGCGCGCTCTCGAACTCCGCCGCCCAGTTGTCGACCGCCTCCAGTACTTTCATCATTTTTAATATCGCGTTCGATACCTCGGGCGGTTTTTCCTCCCGCGTGACGCCCCAGGCGGCATGCGGGTCGCCGAACGTGGTGATTTTGAACTGGGCCACGCCATTTTGCGCCCACACAATGGAGTGCCCCGAACGGTCCGCCACGATGGCATAATCGGACTGCATGCCGTGGGTCAGAAGATGAATCGTGCCCGTGCCCTCGCCGCGGTAACTTTCCGATTGATAGGCACCGATGGGCGTGCGCGAGATTTCTCCCGCCACGGCAGCGAGAAGCAAGTCGCCCTTCAACGTTGCGCCGCTTTCCTGGATCGCTTTACCGGCGACCATAAACGCGGCCAGCCCGGACTTCATATTCGAAGCGCCCAGACCGAAGACTCTGCCGTCCCGCACCGCGCCTTTGAGATCGCTATCGGGTTCCAGCGTGCGACAGAACATCCGATCTTCCTCGGTGCCGGTGTAGCTCGTGTCCATATGGCCGTTGATGCTGAGCGAGACGCCGTTCGCGTTGCCCTGGATAATACCTACGGCATTGATCCGTTCCGGGCTGATCTCCTGCCGGACAGTTTTGATGCCGTGTCGGGAAAACCACGCTAAAATAAATTCACCGATGGCGCGCTCGGAACCTGTG
>JBIOXP010000557.1:0-4280 GCA_044869705.1 Binatia bacterium
CCCCGAGTTGGCCGATTATTTCGCTGTTGGTCGAGCGCGCGCTCAGGTCCATACAGCGCTTGACCAGGCCGACCAGGAATTGCAGCTTGGCCCATGAGCGAATGTGCGACTGGGTATTGCCCAGCACGTGCGCTGCGGTAACGCTGAACTGACCGGCCGTCAACTCGATATTCTTGTAAATGAACACGTCCTCCCACGGCACGAACACATCATCGAACACCACCAGCGAATCGGTTTCGTCAAGACGGCTGGATAAGGGGTAGTCGAAAACGCTTGTCGATCCGAGCGCGTACGGCCGTCGCGGATAGAGCTTCAGGCCGGGCGCGCCGGTTGGCACCACGCACGAGATGGCATAGTCTTCGTCACCTGGCCGAAGCGGCAAGATAACGGTGACGAGCACGTAATCCGACATGATCGAACCCGTGCCGAGCATCTGCGCGCCGCGGACGACGATGCCGCTGTCGCGCTCAGCGGCAACGCCGGCATAGAGATACGGCTCGGCCTGCTGATGCGCCGGCTTCGCTCGGTCGACCGTCGGGTGGACGATGACGTAGCTGACGTACAAGTCCTCGTCGGCGGCTTTGGCCGCGAAACGTAGTAGATTATCGGCAAACTGTTGGCCGCCGCGCGCATAGAACGCGGGCGAGCCGGCAAAGCCGGCGAAGAATGAGGCCACGTGATCCGGAGAGCGGCCGAGGAAACCATAGCTGGCATCGGCCCAGGATTTGATCGCGCGTCGCCGCGCCGCGAGATCTTCATGGGTACGCGGCACCAGCCAAGACTTGTTGATGGGGCGACCGTCGCGTGGCGAAGGATAAGTCATCAGCTCGCGATTCGCGGGGTCGTGAGCGTGGTCGTAGAGCCGCGCGACCGTGCGCACGCCGGCAGCGAAAGCGGGATGCGTGGTGACATCGGCAACTCGCTCGCCATTGAACAAAACCGTGCGTCCATCGCTCAGAGCGCGCACGTACTCATTGCCACTGCGGCTCATATCACCTCTTCGCTCACAGCTATCTTGTAGAGAAACATTTTGCTCAATTTACTGTGAGCGCAGGACCGAACGCCGCCGTCCGTGTATTTCGTTCACTCCGGAGACAATGTCGCGTCGATTTGAGCTTCGAATCGTGCTCTTCAAAAGTAATGTGCATTCTCCAGGGGTGCGGCCAGAAAAATATAGCCGTCATAGGCTACAATGGGCAACTGCTATTTAGAATGGTCGAAGGCCACGTCTCGGAAGCTCATTAGAACGTCACGCTAGCCATCGTCAATCGCCCCTTTCCGAATTGCCCCTGTTTGCATGTATCAACCTCATGCTCGCGTGTTCGGCCACGAGGACGAGCGGAATGCACGGCAAAACCGCACGCGAGCAGACTACGATTGCGGCGGTTTAGCGCAATGCCTTGTTGTCTAGCGATTCAGGCGCTCGCGTCTCGATCTCTATTCCTTGGAAGAAAGCGCGCTCGGCCGCAGACCGCAGGCGATGAATATGCTTAGACCGTGAGCGACCGCACATCGACATGTTGAGGCCTTCCGACATCTTAGCCGGCTGGCATCGTCTTGCGTGATGCTAATGCCAATATGTTACCGTCGGGATCTTTGAAGAAGGCCATCCATTCTTCCTCTCCTGCCGGCCCAAATGTTCCTTCGACATCGCGGTGAATCAAATGCGGTGCGGAATCAAATTCGAGACCGCTTTTCGTCAGCGTTAGATATGCCTCATCAATATCGGGAACGTCGAAGTACATCACGCCTTCGCTTGGTCTCGCAGCTCCGGAATGCTCCAACAGCAAACGTGTATCTCCCAACGAAAAGAACGCAAGACCAGGCGGATCATACTTGGCAATGAATTCCAAGCCGAGCGTGTCACGGTAGAATTCAATGGATCTCAAGAGGTTGCCAGACGGCAAACCAATCTGGCGAAGGTGGCGAAGCTTCAATTTCATACGAAACCTCCGGCGAGAGTCTTTTAACGTTTAAGCGCGAACCACTGCACGCGAGCTCTGCGAGCATCGTCATGTCCCCTTCTCAAGCCGATTGGGACTAGGTGAACTGCAAAGCAATTTAGCGTTCGCGGTTCATACTTCGAAAGCCTCAGCAGAGCGGCTTTTGCCTAAGCGCTTCGGCGTGTTTCATGTCGACCAAACGGCGGGCACTGGGTGACGTCGCCATTGATGTTCGAGGATCACTTTGAAGTAATACCAAGTTCTCGTTGAGCTTCTCGCAAAATCGAAAGATCGGTAAGTTCGTTCACGGCGATCTCACGGTCGACTTTCGTGATGCTCCTGGTGTCGTCAATGAGCCGGCGAAACCCGTCGTCTGGTAGATTTCCGTCAAGGTTGAAGCCTTTGGCGAAAGAGTCGTAGAGCGCAGCGGCCGTGTCATTGTCGATCTTGTAGGTCGCGGCCAGAACGGGAATCGTTCCGTTTCGATTGTCGCGTATGTAACGGTTGGCTTTGATTCCCGCGCGGATCACTCGTTTGATTTCATCCGGCCGATCTTTGATCTTCCGGACATGAACGATCAGACCGCTGATTGGGTACGTAAACAGTTCCTCAGCGCGCGCCAACACGTTAAAGCCTAATTTTTTACCGCGGTAATCTCCCGGTACGGGCAATGACTGCGCATCAATCAAGCCTTGATTCAACCTGATAAAGACACCATCGCTCGTACTGCGAATAAACTTCACGTCCCGGTCTGGATCCAGCCCGTAATGTTTGATCATTAGCCTCGCTACCAGATCAGGCGCGCCGCCGGGTACGGCACCGATGCTTTTCCCTTTGAGATCTTTGACGGTCTTAAGCTCCGGGCGGCCAACCAGGACGAAATGCGGCGACGGCCTGAAACAGGCTACTATTCTGGACGGTAATGAGCCCTGAATCATGGCGCGCGCTGCAGAGCCAAAGCCGGTATAATAATCGATGTCTCCATTGCTCAGGGCGATATTCGCGACCGGCCCTGTGATTGTGACAAGCTCCGCTTCAAATCCCTCTTCTTTTAAAAAGCCCTTTTTCTGCGCCAACGGCAACGTGAAATGCCCGGCATCCGCGGGCAAGCCGATCCTGATCTTATCGGCCGCGTGGACCGAAGCCTCAAAAATAACAACGGCAAGCAAAAGGCCAATCATCGGAGTCATACGCATTCAAGTGAACGGGTTAGGCAGCTCCTTGCCCACTAACGGTCGGTTGCATTTCGAGAAAAACGCCGCAGGTAAGCCCGCGCGATGGTTACCGGATGACCGAGCACGGTAACGATCAACCCGAGACCTCGGAGCGGCTCGTGGAAGAGACCGAGCTGTCGCAGGACTCGAGTTTCCGACCGTCTGCTGTGAGAAGTACACTTCTGTCTAACATTCAGGACACCATTTTTACTTCGTTGCGAAGCAGTAGAATCGGCCCGCACCTCCGCCGGGAGCGGTATCGGCGCAGCTTCGACTCTCATGCGCCGAGTTCCACGAAGCGGACGGCAATGCAGTATTGCCACCAAGCCCGATCCCGTCAAAGTGACCCACTTGCGCCTGCATGTCGGGAGATTCTGCCGTCAAATCGCTGCAGGTTTTTCCCGGCACGACTCTACCGTCGGCGGTCGAACCAGTCAGAATGTCGTGTTCGGTGGGTCGCGGCGATCCGGGCCAGCCGCCCGGCACCATCTGGCCCCGTTCATCGACGAACAAAATCGGGTTTCCTCTGCGCTCGTGGAGGTCGGTGAGATCTTTTCCGACCATGAGGCCATTGGCGTTAAACCACGGGCCGTTGCCGATTCGATCACGCGCATCGGTGGGCTTATCGTTGTTGGCGGGATCGCGCTCCACACTCAAGTATGCGTTCCACGTCTTATCCGCTTGCCCCACAGCGCTCGCCAAATTTTGGCAAATCCGATCCGCGCCAGCCAAGCCGCCGAGGTTCCCCGTTTTACTCTTGGCGCTCGTCACAAAAAAACCCATACTCGGCGGCGGGGCGCCCGCACCGCTAACCATTCGGTCCATACCGCTTGCCGCAGGGATCACCAGAGCCGCCATCGCGAGCAGTGACTTGTAAAGTTTCATAAGACTCTCCTATCAAGATCAGATTCGGTCCCGATTTCATGTTCATAACGATGAGGGCGCCACAGTCACTGCCCTTTCATCCGCGTGATTGGGCTGAACCTGTAGGAAACACCCAGCAGGCAATCACTGCTGTCTCTGCTCCAGCGCACTGCCGCTAATTTCACATAAACCACTGAATCTTACTGGGGAGAGTCGATCTTGAAAAAAACATAGTCCTGCACGACTCCGTTGTGTTCTC
>JBIOXP010000558.1:0-3485 GCA_044869705.1 Binatia bacterium
CAAACTTATATTGATGCCCGCCGATTGGAGCGCTCGCAGTGCCGATTCCCGCCCTGCTCCCGGACCCCGAACGAAAATCTGTACACTCCTCAAGCCATGGTCCATGGCTTTTTTTGCCGCGCTGTCCGCAGCCTGCTGCGCAGCGAAGGGCGTCCCCTTACGTGATCCTTTGAATCCCATGGCGCCGGCGCTCGACCACGAAATGACGTTGCCTTGGTAATCCGTAATCGTGACGATGGTATTGTTAAAAGTCGAGTGGATATGCACCACTCCTTCGGCAATGTTCTTTCGCCCGCGCTTTCTCCGCGCCGCGCGTTCGGTTGCTTTATCCGTCGACTCGGCCTTCTTTTCATCCGTGGCATCTGCCATCTCGGCTCCTCCTAACCTTTCGAGGGTGCCGGCTTCTTGCCGGCCACAGTTTTGCGCGGTCCCTTGCGAGTACGGGCATTGGTATGCGTGCGTTGCCCATGCACCGGCAGATTTCGCCGATGCCGCTGCCCGCGATAGGATCCCATGTCGAGGTGCCGCTTGATATTTGCGCTGACATCGCGCCTGAGATCGCCTTCCACCTTGTACTCCTGTTCGAGCACCTGGCGGATTTTGGCTGTGTCGTCATCGCTCAAATCGTCACTTTTTAGATCAAGCGAGACACCGGCCTTCCCTAATATCTCCCGTGACGAGCTGCGTCCGATTCCAAAGATATACGTGAGCGCCACTTCCATTCGCTTGCTCTTGGGCAAATCTACGCCTGCGATGCGTGCCATATTTCCCTCCTAAAAGCCCCCAACGATACCCCGTTCTCGATTTTAGATTGTCGATGGAACCGCCAAAGTCCGTCGAACTGAATCAAAATCGGCAATTCGTAAAATCTAAATCCCTTTATCCTTGCCGCTGCTTGTGTTTGGTATTCTCGCACTGGATTCGCACAACACCCTTACGGCGAATCACTTTGCATTTGTTACAAATTTTTTTTACCGACGCCCGGACCTTCACGGCCTCTCCTCTCTAACGTTCGCGAAAGATGATCCTCCCGCGCGCCAGATCATATGGCGAGAGTTCAATCTTCACTTTGTCACCGGGAAGAATTTTGATGTAGTGCATGCGCATCTTTCCGGAGATATGCGCGAGCACCTTGTGCCCATTGTCCAGCTCCACGCGGAACATCGCGTTCGGCAGAGTCTCTAGCACCGTGCCGGTTACTTCAATGGCATCTTCTTTTGGCATAGACAACCTGCCTGCCGCGGCGCGCCGCGCTTAGAGCTGACTCAGGATATAGGGCCCGTCTTTAGTGATCGCCACCGAATGTTCGAAATGGGCGGCCAAGCTGCCGTCTTTGGTAACCGCGGTCCAACCGTCTTCCTTGATTTCAACTTCGTAACTGCCGGCATTGACCATTGGTTCGATCGCCAGGACCATTCCCTCTTTTAATCGCAGACCGCGATCCGGCTCGCCGTAATACGGCACCGGCGGTTCCTTGTGCAGTTTCTTACCGATCCCGTGACCGACAAACGCACGCACGACGGAAAAGCCGGCGCTTTCGGCAAACCGCTGCACGGCCGCGCCGAGATCACCCAATCGTTTACCCTCATGAAGTTCCTGAATGCCTCGATAGAGCGATTGTTCGGTCACGTCCATCAACCGCTGCGCCTCTTCGCTCACTTTTCCGACGCCCACGGTAATCGCCGAATCGCCGTAGAAACCATCATAAATCACGCCATAGTCTAAACCGATGATGTCCCCTGCGCGGAGCGGCCGGTTCGACGGAATGCCATGCACGATCTCCTCGTTGATGGAAGCGCACAAACAACGCGGATAAACGCGACCCGCGACACTATAGCCCTTGAATGCCGGAACCGCTTTCTTCTTGAGCGTCAGCTCTTCTGCGATGGTGTCCAGTTCCAAGGTGGTCACATCAGGAGCAACCCGCGCCTTCAGCTCCTGCAAGACTTCCGCGACGATCACATTCGCCCGCCTCATGATTTCGATTTCTCGAGGCGATTTGAGCGAAATCACTTCACTGCATCTCCCAAGGATTTGCCGATCCGGCGGCGGATTTCTTCGATATTTCCGACTCCATCAATTTCCGTGAGCACGCCGCGTTGGCGGTAATAATCCACCAGCGGCGCCGTTTGGTTCTCATAAACCTCGAGCCGGTGCGCAATGGTCGCTTCGCGGTCGTCCTCGCGTTGGTAAAGCTCGCCGCCGCACCGGTCACAAACACCGCTTCGCTTCGGCGGATCGAAAACGATATGCGCCAACGCCCCACAGCTTCGGCAGGTCCGTCGTCCTGCAAGACGTTCGATAAGCACGTCCTTGGGCACCTGAACCGAGATGACCCGATTTAGACTCTGCCCGCTTTTGTTCAGGATCTTATCGAGGCTCTCGGCCTGCGGAATCGTCCGGGGGAAACCATCGAGAATAAACCCGCGCTCACAGTCCGGTTCCTTCAGCCGCTCCGCTACGAGATTCACGATAACGTCATCCGGCACGAGCGCGCCGCGTTTGACGTATTCGCCAGCTTGTTTGCCCAAAGCGGTCTGCTCCGCAACGGCTTTGCGCAAAATATCACCGGTCGAGATTTGACAGGCGCCGTATTGTTCTAGGAGCAACTTTGCCTGGGTCCCTTTACCTGCCCCTGGCGGACCCAGTAAGACAACCCGCGCCACTCCGGCCACTACTTAGCCCCTTCTTCCGCGCAGCCGGCCCCGCTTCATGAAACCTTCGTAGTTGCGGGTGATCAAATGAGTTTCCGCCTGCGCCACGGTATCCAGCGCCACACCGACCACGATTAGCAGCGCGGTACCGCCGAAATAAAATGGGACGTTAAACTGCCGGACCAATATGGTCGGCAATAGACAAACCACGCACAGATAGATCGCGCCGCTCAGGGTGATGCGCGACAGCACACGCTCGATGTACTCCGCTGTCTTTTGCCCCGGACGAATGCCCGGGATATAACCGCCCGCCTTCTTCATGTTATCGGCGACATCGACGGGATTAAAAACGACCGCGGTGTAAAAGAACGCGAAAAAAATGATCAGAATGACGTAGATCAGATCATGCAGCCAGTTCCCTGGTGAAAGCCAGCCGGAGATGGTCTGTACCCACGGATGATTGGCAAATTGCGCCAACGTCGCGGGAAAGATCAGGATCGAGGATGCAAAGATCGGCGGTATGACATTAGCCGTGTTGATCTTGAGCGGCAGATGCGAGGTCATGCCGCCGTACATTTTCCGTCCCACCACGCGTTTGGCGTACTGTACCGGAATCCGGCGCTGCCCCCGCTCGACGAATATAATTGCACCCACAACAATCACGCTGAGAACGAGGATTACCAATGCCACCAAGGCGCCCAATTCACCCTCTCGCATGAACTGCAGAGTTGTCGTAACCGCCGATGGCAAACGGGCGACGATACCGGCAAAAATGATCAACGATATACCATTCCCAATACCGCGCTCGGTAATCTGCTCGCCTAGCCACAT
>JBIOXP010000559.1:0-3914 GCA_044869705.1 Binatia bacterium
GATTCATCCCGCTGTACGCTGTCGCCGACTGAACATTTTTCTTCTCGGTTTCCGCTGCCATTGCCATTCGGCCTTCAAAAACGCTCGGGACATCCATCAGACTGGCGATCATGCATCCCTTGACGATACCGCCCAATAATTCTCGTCGTGTCATAACAATCGTCCCCCTTACAGAGCTTCTACAATCAAGTCGTCAAAATAAGTAACTGAATCGGCCTTGGTCCAAAGACCGATCTTACCTGGTTCGGCAAATGTCGCGTCACGCGTATCGATCACTTTTTGATTGTTCCAGAACACCTCAAACCGATCCGCCTTGGCCTCAACGCTTAGCGTGTGCCACGTTCCGCTGGCGACCTTGCCGCTCCAACTTGCCAGTTCGCGGCGCTTTCCTCCCGCCACATAATAGAATCGCACATTGTCTTCGAGAGCGTTCGCTCGGGCCACGTAGTAATTGTTTTCGTCTCGATACCGCAATACCAAACCGCAGGCCTGATCGACTTTGCCTGATACTGGCTTGCAACGAACCGAGACGCGGAGGTCGCCAAGTATTGGCTCATTGGCGACGGCAACAGGGAAACGGTAGCTCGTGTTGTCCGTATCAACTTGGGCGAGCACGTAATCGCCGCTTGGCGGTTGGTTGTCTTTTTGGATGGTCCAAGTCCCTTGTCGGCCTTGTCCCGTCCGAGAAAAGCTAAAACCTTCCGGCGGCTGGTTCGCAGGTGCGGCGTCAAAATTCCAGTTCGAAGAGCCTCCCGATGCGCCGAGAGTTAAGCCGCACGCGAGCAGCACTAAAAGCGCAGCAGATAACCGTTTGATCATCCTTTTTCAGTCGTGCTTTCGCTTGAAATACTCATATAGATCATCAAAGACGGCGGCTCCGCGTTGGAGACGAACCTCATCATCCTTATGGGCCATGGCGACTCCAGTGATCAACCGTTCGATTCCGGTTGTCTCCTCGCGCTCAAACTTAGAGTCTTTCAGGTCGATGTCATGGATAATTTCCGCGATCAGCTTCAGCGCCGGGTCAATAAATCCCATCCGGTCAACTAAAACTTCAAAGCTGCATTTGTCGCCTTCGTGCGTGAACTCGGCCTCGAACATGTCAAATCTAATTTCTCCAGGGTTAGGCTTGTATCCTTTTGCCGGAACGAATTTGAACTGTGCTTTAGCATCGATGAACCGACGGATAAGCCACGCCGAGGCGATTCTATCGATGTAAATTCCCTTTCGCGTAACCCAAGTTTTGCCTAGCAGCTCTCTACGCTCGCGTGCGGTATAGGCATCGCGTGCTACGGAAAAAGATTTGCCTTGCATACGTCTCTCGATTCCCGAAAGAAGACCTTCAACCTTTTCGCGACCTGGGGCGCCAAAGAAATCAATCGACACCAACTCACTGAGACGCCGTTTGAGGCGTGAGAGATCGGTTTCGATTTGAGAGCCGGTATCAGCTTTGCTCCGCGAAGAAAGCTGCTCATTCAGCCTTCGTAGTTGGTCTGCCAGCTCTTTGTAGTCGGACTCCCGAGCTGTCTGAAACAATGCTTGGATTTCTTCGCTAGAAAGTCCTTCAATAAATCGCGCCTCACAAAGAGAAGCGTCTCCCCCACCCGCAAGAATTTCACGCAGGACCCACTGAAGGTCCTCTTGGGTCTGTTCGTTCTTCGGTAACGCATAGACCGAATTTTTGATGGCCACGGCCCCGAGTCGCTGAAGTCGACGCCAGATCTTTACGCGAAAATAATCGGGCTTTGGTGGGATCTGGTGAATCAGCAACAGCCATGGGGATTCCGATTCACTCATTTGCTTTGACTCCACGATACAACTGCTATATAGCAGATTCAATCAGGATAAAATGAATTTATGCAAGTTTCTGTTTCGCAAGCGACCCAGGCCGGAGTCTCTAGCGGCCTCGGGCTACTCATCAAGTATTTTCTAAAGCTCGGAACTGTCGGATTCGGCGGGCCGGCCGCGCTTGTCGGGTTCATGCACCGGGATCTGGTCGAGCAGCGACACTGGATAACAGAGGACACTTACAAGCTGTCGCTTGCGCTCGCGCAGATCATGCCCGGACCGCTTGCCGCTCAAACGGCGATCGCGATCGGGTATTTTGAAGCCGGCGTCCTGGGGGCAACACTCGTTGGGCTCAGTTTCATCCTGCCCTCGTTTTTAATGGTCGTTGCGATCTCAATCGCCTACGTCGCCTACGGCGGGCTGTGGTGGATGCAGGCACTTTTTTATGCGATCGGCGCAACGGTGATCGCTATCATCGCAATTGCCGCATACAAGCTCGCTCGCGCCACCAACAAAAGTAATCCGCTTCTCTGGGGAATTTTTGTTTGCCTTACGGTTGTGACGGCATGGACGCAGAGCGAACTAGCAGAGTTTTTCATCATTGCCGGGCTCGTGACGCTTGTGTTGCAGGCCTGGCCCGGATGGAGACCTGGGATTTTAATGATTGTCGGTTGCGTTGCCCTTGGCCTCGTCGTTTGGCTTATGGAAGCGTGGCTGGGGCAGGGGGGCTCAACTGGGACCCGCGGTAATTTGCTCGCCGAGATCCTTTTGTTCTTTACCAAAGCTGGCGCGTTTGTCTTCGGCAGCGGCCTCGCCATCGTTCCCTTCCTGCATCAAGGAGTGGTTCAGCAATTTGGCTGGCTAAGCGAGCATCAGTTTTTGGACGCTGTAGCCGTCGCAATGATTACTCCCGGTCCAGTCGTGATTACTGTCGCTTTCATCGGGTTTCTCGTTGCCGGACCGGCAGGAGCTGTTATGGCGTCGATCGGCATTTTTTTACCCGTTTATGTTTTCACGATTGTGCCGGCACCCTGGTTCAAACGCCACCGCAATAATCCGCAGCTCAAGGCATTCGTGGATGGGGCGACAGCAGCGGCCACGGGCGCTATTACTGGCGCGGTGATTGTGTTGGCGATGCGCGCAATCACAGATTTGCCGACTGCCATCATTGCTCTGGTGAGCTTCGGCGTTTTGTGGCGCTACAAAATTTCTGAGCCGCTGATAGTCACAATTTCCGGAATCATCGGTCTGGTAATCTGGCCGTTAATCAAAGCAGGGTGAACTGACCTGAGGCCGGAAACGCTATGACAAACGATAGAAGGGAACGGCTTGCGATTCTCTATTCCGGCGACTACGAGACCCGCAGGAAGTCCACGGCCGAAAATAACCGGTTCTCCGACTTGTTCAGAGCCTTTGCCGCAAAAGGGATACACGTCGAGCCCGCGATTTATCACGATGATTTTTGCGCCGCCGTTCGTGAACAGCTCATGCACGTTGACGGTGTCCTTGTCTGGGTCAATCCCATTCAGGACGGCCGCGACAGGTCTATTCTCGATTCCATGCTTCGTGAGGTGGCGGCGGCAGGGATTTTTGTCAGCGCACACCCTGACATCATTCTGAAGCTAGGAACAAAAGAAGTTTTATTCCGAACCCGCGACATGGGATGGAGTTGCGACACACATCTGTACGCCAGCATGGAACAAATGCGTCAGGAATTGCCTGCGCGCTTGGCGGGAGGCAAAGCGCGCGTGCTCAAGCAGTACCGAGGTAACGGCGGAGTCGGCGTCTGGAAAATCCAATTACCGATAGATTGTCTTACGAATGCGGAGCGCCATACCGTCGTACTCCCGCGGCTTGAAACGATTGTTCGTATTCGCCATGCAAAACGCGGCTGTGGAGAAGAGGAGATCACACTGGGTCAATTCTTTGCGCGTTGCGAAGAGTATTTCGAGGGCAAGGGACGGATGATTGATCAGGAGTATCAAGAGCGATTACCCGAAGGCATGATTCGCTGCTATCTCGTGCATGACCGTGTGGTGGGATTTGGACACCAAGCAATCAATGCGCTGTTTCCTGCGGCTCCGGGCACAGCGCCAACGGAACCCGTCGAACCCGGACCTCGGCTT